>NZ_LT965930.1 GCF_900239935.1 Pseudoalteromonas carrageenovora IAM 12662 | reverse complement strand
AACACCAGTTTTGTGTATTTTAAACGGTTGTTTTACATAAAACTGGTGTTATTGACCAGTTTTATGTAATCAATAAAATTCATTTTTTATTAAAAGTAACTAAATTTCAATGTTTTGTCTTTTTTTGTTTTTATAAATAACAAAATAATGGTGTTTATATACCACTATTGTGTTATCTAACATTATAAAAAACCATAATTGTGTTATCTCAATTTGTTCATTAAGCCTTTAAACTAAGTCTTAATCGAATATAGAGTACAAAATAATGGTGTTTTTAGTGTAATTACCATAATTATGTAAAGTTAATAGCCAAAGGTTACATATTTATGGTGTATTTAAGGAGGTATTCGACAGTGAATACACAATTCTGGTGTATTTAACCAGAATTATGTATTGATAACTTGTTTCCACATTGTGGAACGTATTTCCATACCTACTATTTATTTATATGGTAGGCGGCTTAGAGCGATAACCTGACATTGATAATTGCGCTATATAAGTCGCTACTACTCAAGTGACACTATGATAACCTGAACTCTGGTTAAGAGATTTACTAACGTATTGAGTCAAAAGTGATATTTATGCTTATTCTCTCTAGCCAGAGATTTCCAGTGAAAACAAGGCGAAATTACGCGTCAATAGCTAGCCTATTGCAAGTGAATTCAACGCAGTTAGCGCCGAAAATAACTGCTTGAGATAGATTTATTATCCAGAGTTCAGGTTATGATAAGCCTTTCTCTTTTTTATATAATAAAATAACTTAACTCAGCATAATATTTATGATTGGCAATAACTTATACTATTTGCTATTAATAGAAGCTCATAAAATAAGGGCGTTTTCACGCTAAAATAGGGAAAGTGTCCTCTGATAAAGCTGTTAGAATTTTTATACTCAATAGCAATTACAAGGAGCGATTTAATGAATTATCTATTTTCAGCTATAGAGCCAAGTTACGTACATAAGGACTTATTTGGTGCAGGGGCGATTTTTGATGTTGAGACTGGTCAACAAGGCTGGGATGAAATACAAAATATAAAAGTTGGTGATAAAGCTGCCGTAATCAACTCTAAGCGTAACATTCCAGTATTGTACGAGGTCACAAAAATTGAAAAGTTGGACCGACAGTTTGTTGTTTTTGGTAAAATTGTAGAAAGAATTGATATGCATTACGAAAAATTTATACGACAAAATCAGATAACTAATAGTCGTATTTCGCCAAGCCATCAAATGAGGCAAGGCTTTAACGTAGCTGTGTGGGAATAGAATTCTAATAAGTTCGTAAACGCGGACAAAAACCTTGTAGGCTGTTACATCTGTGTTAGATTTTTAAGGAGTATTCGTCACTTTTAGTGATTTTAAATCAAACAGAAGGGGGTCAAATCTTGACTTCATACATCAAAGTTTAGCAATGACTGCAAATGGCACTCTCCAGCCACTCGACAACATAAAATATAGATGATAATTGGCAAGGTATTTTACTGTGTCGGATGGCGCTTCGTTTATCCGACCTACATTGGTACAAAGTAGACGTTTTAACAGTTTACCTGATTACCACTTCACTATACTTAATTTACAAACCAAGTTATTTTTAAAGTGTATTGAAGTTAATAAATTGCCATATTTCAAGAACAAATAACTTTTGCTCGTATCTTGAACTTTTAAGTTAAGCAACAACGTTCGAGAGGAGAGGACGTTAATTTACTAGTTTATAGTTCAATATTACTTCTTCGTGAATACGCTTCTTAAAACCAAAAAAGCCACTCAAACTATGAGTGACTTTGATTTGACATACACACTTGTTTAAATCTTACGATTTAATTTTTACCACCATACAGCGTATAGCGCAGTTAGGATTATTACGACACCTAGGGTCGCTAAGTTAAAGTTAGTCTCAGTTGCAAAGCTCACCTCTTTTAAGTCCACACTTGCGCTTACGCCCTTATCTTTTATTAATAAAGAGACAATTACACAGATAACTAGGCATAACAAAAAGACAATTCCAACGCGATCCATAAAAGGGAGTTCAGGGTATGCGAATTTTAAAATCAGGGAAAATAATGCTGAGCCAACACCCGCAGCTAATGCACCAGCTGAACTCGCTTTTGACCAAAACATCCCCATTAAAAATATTACAACAATACCCGGAGTGAAAAATCCTGTAAATTCCTGTATATATTGAAAGGCTTGATCAAATTTACCTAGTAGCGGCTCTGCCACTATTAAAGCAATAATTAATGAAGCTAAAGCTGCAAGTCGGCCTACTTTCACATAGTGTTTTTGAGCTTTTCCCGGCTGAAGTTTTGAATAAATATCCATCGTGAAGATAGTCGATATACTATTTGTCATCGATGCTAAAGATGAAACGACAGCGGCGACTAGAGCAGCAAAAACAAGACCTTTAATACCCGATGGCATTAATTCCATCATTGATGGGTAGGCTTGATCTGGTGAACTTAACTGTGGGTGTAACACAACTGCGGCAATTCCTGGTAGTACAACTATTATTGGCATTAGTAGTTTTAGATATGCGGCAAATGCAATGCCTTTTTGGGCTTCCTTAATACTTTTTGCTGCTAAAGCTCTTTGAATAATATATTGGTTAAACCCCCAGTAACTAAGGTTCATTATCCACATGCCACCAACTAAAACAGAGATACCAGGTAAGCTCATATAATTACTGTTATCTGGGCTTAAAATCATATCAAAGTGGTTAGGTAGTTGTTCAGTTAAAATACCGAATCCTGCAAGCACACCTTGCCCGCTAGACACTTCATCTAATGCTAAATAAACTAAGAATAGGCCACCGAATACTAAAAGGACTACCTGTAATATATCGGTGTAAGCAACTGCTTTTAGACCTCCATATAAAGAATATGCTACAGAGAAAAGCGCTAAAAAAATCATGCCGTACATCCAATCAACACCTGCAACTGTTTCTATTGCAAGCCCACCAAGCCATAACACTGCGGTTAAATTAACAAACACATATACAGCAAGCCAAAAAAGGGCTAAAACAGTTTTAACTTTATTGTCGAAGCGCTGTTCAAGGTATTGAGGCATAGTAAAAATTTTATTTTCTAAAAAAATAGGCAGCATATACTTGCCGACAATTAATAGTGTTATTGCAGCCATCCATTCATACGATGCGATAGCCATACCTATTGCAAAACCAGAGCCTGACATTCCAATAATCTGTTCAGCAGATATATTTGATGCTATTAATGATGCACCAATTGCCCACCAAGGAAGAGACTTAGAGGCTAAAAAATAATCTTCAGTGTTTTTTTGTTTCTGTTTGCTTTCTCTTGATATCCATAACGCGAGTATTAGTAGTCCTAATACATAAGCTACAAACACACTAGAATCGAGTATGTCTAATTTCATTAACTTTCCTCATAATTTGTATTTTAAAATATAAAAACAAATAGGATAACGTTGTCCTATTTGTTTTGAGTTTGTCTTTTATATTTTTAAATAAATACAATATTTTTAGTAATTAGATTATTTATATCGCTGATTTTTATAAGTATAGTAACAAGATTAAAAGTGATATCCGTAAGCGAAGTAGGGGTGGATTTCAGCTAGTAAAACTGTTTTATATTATGAAATAACTAATTAAATTAGTCTGAATAAGCGTAATTTGGCTACTTTTAAATAGCCAAGATTAACTACCTATAGTCAATCTCGGCATATCTTAAATTTATTATTTACGGGCTTTAATTTTTTCGATCTTAGCTCGTAGTGAAAATACCAATTTTGGGTATTTATCTGCCACATTGTGTTGCTCATTTCTGTCTTTTGATAAATCAAATAACTGTGGCTCAGTTTTTAAGCCATTTTCAATTGCGGTTTTGTTTGCAAGCCAGTCGGGAGTGGTCCCATTAAATGGTGATATATATTTCCACTTTCCACTGCGAATTGCCAAAGTAAATGACTCTTCAAGCATATCTGTCCGTCCGCTTTCTTTGGCGTCTAAAAAGGCTGGTAACATATTTTTACTATCAATCGCTTCACTGTTGTCTAGCTTAACACCGGCTAATTCAGCGAGTGATTTATAAATATCTATTTGACTAACTAATGCATTACTATCACCATTATTTTTAATTCCTTCAGGATAAGTAATAATCATAGGTACACGTGCTCCGGCTTCATATGCACTATATTTTCCACCTCTATAACCTGCCGCTGGATCATGTTCTCCTCGCAGCTCTTCGGCTTGGTCTGCATAGCCATCATCCATTACAGGGCCGTTATCGCTAGAAAATATAATAAGCGTGTTATCATATAAACCTTGTTTTTTTAACTCATCAATAATCTGTCCTGACATCCAATCCATTTGCAATATTGCATCACCCCTTGGGCCCATGCCTGACTTACCAGCAAACATCTTATTTGGAACTCTAGGTACATGAATATCACTGAATGGAAAAAACAGCATGAATGGTTCACTCTTACTGCTGTTAATAAACTCAATTGCCTTGTTGGTAAAAACAAAAGGAAATTCTTCATCTTTCCACTCTGCAGACTTTCCGCCAGCCATCCAACCAATGCGGCTAACACCATCAACAATGGTATTGCTATGTTGAAGATCTGCTGACATTTTGAGTAGCTCAGGGTGCTCTGTACCGACAGGGCGGTTCCCTATACGTTTTTCATATGAAACCGTTATTGGGTCATTCGGGTCTAGATTAACTACGTGATGATTTTCTAAAAATACAGTGGGTACTCGATCTGCTGTCGCAGGGATTAAAAAGCTGTAATCAAAACCTAGCTCTATTGGCCCTGGCTTTACAGCTTTATTCCAGTCAACAAAACCATCACCTAGCCCTAAGTGCCATTTACCTACAACACCCGTTTTATAGCCTGCCTTTTGCAACATTTTAGGTAGTGTAGGCTTAGTATGATCAATGATAAGCGGAGCATCACCTGGTAAAATTGCTGCATTATTGCGAAAGGCATATTGGCCGGTTAACAATGAATATCGAGAAGGTGTGCATGTCGCAGCAGAACTGTGTGCGTCAGTAAAACGTATCCCTTCAGCTGCTAATGCATCAATATTTGGGGTTTGAGCTTGTTTCATACCGTAACTGCTTAAATCACCGTAACCAAGGTCGTCTACATAAAATATTACAATATTCGGTTTTTGGTTATTTAAAGCAGTTGTGGTTACTTGCTCTGTTTGTTTCTTATCATCACTGGTAAGTTTTGCGTGTGCACTTGTTGCTAAAAGCACTGTTAAAGTGAAAAAACATAAAGAATTAATTTTGAAGTTCATAAATATCTGCCTAAAGTTAAATGGGCAAACTAAGCCCATTTAAATAATTGAAACTATGTCAGTAGTTAGAATGAAGCTCTTATGCCTATTCTATATTGACGACCAGTACGGTATTCAGAAATAGTTCTGCTTGTATCTACCGATTGATCAAGGGCATTACCCTCATCATAAACTTCTCCATCAATTATATAATTCCTACTTGTTAGAAAAGTTCTGTTTGTTTCGTCTGTGAGGTTAAGCGCCTGGAAGCTAAGCGTAAAATTATCATTAATTTTATAAGTTGAACTAAAATCCAACTTACTTGTTGAATCTAACCACGCAACACCTTGGCCAAATGCAAAGTTATCGTTTACAAGTTGTACTGAACTATAACGATGCGCAAGGCGCAGCATTAAATCGTCTTTCTCCCAAAAAACAGTTGTATTAGCTGAATGTTTTGGCGTGTAAGTTTGAGGTAATGGTGCTACTGAAACACCTGAAACGGCACTAACTTCAATGTCTTTTTCTGACTCTGCGTATGTATAATTTACACTTAAGCCTAGGCCTGATAATGCACCAGGTAGGAAATCATAGTTTTGTGTATAGTTTATTTCAATGCCTTGAGTTGTCGCCCCTTTACCATTTCTCACGGTTGCTAATTTTACAGTGTGACAATTAGCTGTTAATGAGTCTTGCAATTCAATGTGAGCAACTCTATCAGGCATACAAGTATTACCACTTTCATCTAAAGGTGTGCCTGGTGTTTCTTCATATTGATTAAGTTGAGCATTTTGCGTATCAGGAATAGGATTACCGTCGGCATCCTCTTTTAGCGTTGGCTCTACGAGTACATCGTAGATTGAGTCGACTGACGACAAGTCGTAGTCTGTTCGGATATCCTTCCAAATATAGGTTTCGGTTATATTCTCTTCAAAATTTGTCATGTCCTTATGAAAAAATGCAACAGAAACTAAACCAGAGTTGTTAAAGTACCATTCAAAAGAAAGATCTAAGTTAGTAGATTCTAGAGGTTTTAGAGCTACATTATTCGCTTTGCCTATTCCCCAAGCACTAACGTATTTTTCATCAATGTTAGCCCCTGGCGTAGTCGAGTCGAAAGTAGGGCGAGACATTGTTTTTGAAACTGAGAAACGACCGATGAAGTCGTCACTAAATTTATAATTTAGATTTAAACTAGGAAGAAAAATATCGTTGCTAGCCGAGCCTTTTGTGCGTTTAGAGCGAAGGCCTGCTTTGAAACCTAGAGGTTGGCCTGTTACAGGGTCAATAAACTCATCGATAGTCGAGCGGTCAAGCCATGCTGCTAAATCAGGATTTTCTGTTGAGCGTCCATCTAATGATGATACGCCATTATTAAGCACGTGTTGAACGCTACCATCGTCGTTGTAGACTACTTGTAAAATATAGTTAGGGTTGCTTGAATTTAAAGCCGATGGCGCTAGATAAGTATCACCATCACGATTAACAAAATCAGGGAAAGTAGATGGATCATTCATGTCATAGTTATACATAAGCTGCCATGCTGCACAAGAGCCAGAAGCAGGAAGGTTTGATGGTGTTTGAGTTACATCATCATTAGGGTACTGAGGTTCAAAATCACATACAGGCAAATTACCATTAGCTAGCCCACGGTTATAGATTAAATCGTAGAAGTCGTAAAGAATCGGCGTTTTTTGGAACTGAACTTTATTAAACGCCTCTGCGTTGGTTTCTGTCTTTACGTAGCGAAGACCAATGTTACCGGTTAGGCGTCCATCAAAGTATTCAAAATTAATTTTGCCATACAGTGCATTTACTTCTTGCTCAATAATTCTTGATGCAGATTCATCAGGTTGTGGCTTTACATCTAAACCCGACTCACTATCGGTTGCTAAAGCAAGCGCTTTGAATGGGTCTACTATTCCCCATCCATCTAAAAAGTGGACTTGATTAGGATCTGCAATACCATCCATAAAGTTATTTACAGGAAAATCATTGGATACTAATAGATCGGCCATTGTTATATCTGTTAGGCCTCCGATACTTAGCTCGTCTCCATTAGCGTCAACTACTACCGAGTTGTTTAGAATTTTAGTTGTAAGGGAGTAAACATCTTTAACTCTCTTTGAATACTTTCCTCCAAACTCAACCTTAGTAACGCCCAAATAATCTACATTCCAGTCAAAATCTAGGAATAGAGACTTATTGGTATCTGAATTATGATCCTCATCATTAGATACATTCCCTACTCGAAAGTTTTGAATGTCGAGTGGATTTGTTCTTCCTGGTGCTAAACCAAAAGATGGGTCGGTGATGCCATCTGGAAATTGGATAAAGCCTTTATTAGCGATAATTTGACAGCTACCACTTGAGCAATCGTAACCTTGCGGCTGTAAAGTTACTTCATTTGGATCATTTGATGTTATTGGTAATTTATTTGTCTTAGATTTACCTGCTAACATAACTCTAGCGTTAGGGAGTGAGTCTTGGCTTGTTTTAGAATAACCAGCTATTAGTTTACCAGAAAAGTTATCTGTAAAATGATGGTCTATGCTAAGTGTTCCGATATTGTTCTTAATTTCAGAGCCACCTTTAAGGCGAAATACTCGACCGCGATTTGAACGATCAAGGCGCTTAACCAATGTATGATTCTCGTTGTTTATGGTCCACCAATCCTCTTGAGGATCACTGTTTTTATTTTTTAAGTTTGATAAAATTTGCAGATCATATTGATGATTATCTAATGTAACCTCCTGATTAGAATGGGTAAGATCTAATTGGATGTCGGTATCAGCAGTTGGTTGATACTGTAAGCCTAAGGTTATAGACTGCCTATCTCGTTTATCTAAATTTAAACCGTAACTTTGTGAACTTTGAGATAAAAACTCACTTTCTTCTGTAATAATTTGTCCTGTCGAAAAATCTCTAGCTTTGCCTGCTTTAGCGCTATGAATCTCATCATCCCAACTAGCACTATACTCATCTCTTCGAGTATTTTGAGTTTCATCAGCGAAAGTGAAAATAACACCTAATGAGTCATCAAGGTATTTATCTGAAAAAGAAGCGGAGACTTTTCGGTTTGCATCTTCAGAGTAATCGTTATAACGACCTTGAAGTTCTATACTGCGTATCGGCTTTTTTAAAGATAATGGTTTAATGGTTTTCAATACAACGTTTGCACCCAGAGAGCCTTCATCTTGATCTGCTGATGCTGTTTTTTGCACTTCAATAGACGATAGAATATCAGATGAAAATGAACTTAAGTCAACACCTTGCTCTGCTGATGCATTAGAACCTGATCCTGAAAGCCCGCTTGTTAGGGTAACTCCGTTCATTGAAATATTATTTAAATTAGAATTAGCACCACGGACCGATATTTTAGTACCTTCACCATTAGACTCCTGAACTGTAACCCCTGTAACACGAGAGAGAGCATCTGCAATATTTTGGTCTGTTGACTTACCAACATCCTCCGCATGGATTGAATCTGTAACCCCCTCAGAGAACCTTTTATTGTTCATTGCACGCTGCAAGCTACCTCGAAAGCCGGTTACAGTGATAACCTCAACGTCGGATTCTTTTTTATCGACTTTCTTTTTTTCATCAGTGTTTTCTTCAGCTACAGAAATGCCTGAAACAAATGTGCAGATTATTGCAGCTGATATGGCGTTTAATTTAAAGTGACTTTTCATCTTAGTTACCCATTAACCATTATTGTATTGTGTGTGATCGCCTTACTTTATCGATTGAATATCAATCAAACCGAAAAGGGATTGCGTTATCCTTATTTGGGTTCTAATCGTAACGTACAAGCTTAAGCTTTTCCAATAATATTTAACAATTACGGTCAATAAATAACAACTAATATACAATAACAGTTGATTGATGGCGGTTTTAGAGGGGTTTATAAGTATTTTTGTTAATGGCTTATTTTGGCTTATTGAAGGAAATCGTTGCCATTTTTGTTGATTTTTTTTGTTGGTTCATTAATATGGAGCCTAAAAATTAATCTCCTTGATTTTTAGCTAGGATTTTAAGGTTTCTATTTAAAAGCTGTTACTGGTTATTTCACACATATAATTTGAGGTTATTCGAATGTTACCAAATAAACTTTTAGTATTGGGGTTATTTAGTATTGGGATTTTCAACACTTTTTATTCGGATGCCTATGCAAAAGAGGCGCAAAATGGTGCGGAAAAACCAAATATTGTTTTGTTTTATGTTGATGACCTTGGGTGGGGAGATTTAAGTAGTTATGGTGCTACTGAGGTCAACACTCCAAACATCGATGCGTTAGCGAAAAATGGTATTAGATTCACTGATGCGCATAGCTCTGCCGCAACATGCTCTCCATCAAGATATTCATTACTGACCGGTGAGCATGCTTTTAGAAAAAACATTCGCATACTTAAAGGTGATGCCCCGCTAGTTATTTCTGAAGTACAAAAAACATTACCAAAAATGCTGCAAACAGCAGGGTATCGAACAGGTATTGTTGGTAAATGGCATTTAGGCCTCGGTGATGGCAATACGCCAGTAAATTGGAATGAAAATGTTAAGCCTGGCCCACTAGAAGTTGGATTTGACTATAGTTTTCTGATTCCAGCCACAGGAGATAGAGTCCCTTCTGTTTTTCTTGAGAATCATGATGTTGTGAATTTAGAAAAATCAGATCCTTTATTTGTTAATTACAATAAGAAAATAGGAAAGCGCCCTACAGGTTATGAAAATCCTGAAATTTTAAGGCAGGCGGCAGATAGTCAGCATAACAAGACCATCGTAAATGGTATTAGTCGAATTGGGTGGATGCAAGGTGGAAAGTCTGCAGAATGGCGCGATGAAGAATTTAATACAGTCTTATCAGATAAAGCAAAGCAATTCATTTCAAAATCAAGTCAACAGCCATTTTTTCTACTATTTTCGTTCCATGATATTCATGTTCCTCGATTGCCAAATGAAATGTTTAGGGGAAAAACAAACATGGGGGCTCGAGGTGATTCAATCGTTCAGATGGATTGGACCACAGGGCAAGTGGTGGAAAAACTCAGAGAGTTAAATTTACTAGATAATACTTTGGTTATTTTTACTAGCGATAATGGTGCTGTTTTAACAGATGGCTATGATGACGAAGCATTAAAGCGCATTGGAACTCATAAACAAAATGGCCCATACCGTGGTGGCAAGTACAGTATTTACGAAGCTGGAACCCGTATTCCATTTATTGTTCACTATCCTAATAGAGTTAAACCGGGTGTGAGTAATTCTCTATTTAGCCAAATTGATTTATACGCATCAATAGCTGAGTTATTAGGAGTGCCTTTGGAAGAGACGGAGGCGATTGATAGCCAAAATCAATTATTACCGCTTTTTGATGCAAGTAAATTGGCTCGTAAAACCTTAGTGCAAGAAACTCCCCATGCAAAAGGTTTAAGAGAGAATAGTTGGAAGTATATAAGGCCAACCGAAAAAGATGTAGCGTGGGTGAAAGCAAAAAAAAATATTGATCCAGGTACTTCAAAAGCGCCTCAATTATTTGATCTTGATACTGACCCATCTGAACTACACAATCTTGCGGCTAAATACCCAGATAAAGTTAAGTTACTGGAACAAAAGCTTCAAGATATTGAACTTCAATCTATACGTTTAAAGAGCCTAAAATGAAATCTTATAAATATGCACTTACGGCATTAGTATTGATTTTCGCTGCTATTATTAACAAAGCAGACGCACAGAGTGCTAGTGATAGTAATAAACCAAATATAATTTGGTTGGTACTCGAAGATATTTCTTTAGATCTATCTGTATATGGTACTCCAGAAGTTAAAACACCTAACCTAGATAGACTTGCAAACGAGGGGATTCGTTATAATCACGCATACGCCACTGCGGCAGTTTGTTCTACCGCACGTTCTGCTTTTTTTACTGGTATGCATGCAACAAGCATAGGCGCGCAAAACCATAGAAGTCACTTAGATGATGGTTATTATTTACCAGAGAATATTAAAATGACTTCACAATTTATGCGTGAAGCTGGTTATGTAAACTTATTGATGGGTCCTAAACAAAAAACGGATTTTAACTTTTCTACCACTATAAATGCCTTTGATGCCCAAGATGGCGAAGTTAAATACTCTGGAGGCGCTTATACGCATTCCCCTACGGATCTTAAGCTTTTAGAGCGGCCCGCATGGCAGACTTATATAAAAGAGTATTCCGGGCAGCCATTTTTTGCACAAATTAATTATAGCGAAACCCACCGTACTTTTATTGCAGATAAAAAAAATCCTATTGATCCCTCAAAAGTTAAAATTCCGAGTTATTACCCTGACCATGATATTACGCGCCGGGATTGGGCTCTTTACTTAGAAACAATACAAACTGTAGATCAAAAGGTCGGTAATTTATTTTCTGAGCTTGAAAAAGCCGGTGTATTAGAAAATACAATCGTTTTCATTTTTGGAGATCATGGGCGTGCAATGCTGCGTGATAAACAGTGGTTATACGATGGAGGGCTAAGAGTGCCTCTTATTGTTTGGGGAAAAGGTATTGAGTCTAATCAAGTTAATAATGAGCTAGTTAGCTTAATTGATGTCATGCCTACAACGCTTGATTTGGTTGGCTTAAAGGTTCCTGATTACGTAGAAGGGCATATATTCTTAGGAAAAAACAAACAAAAAAGAGATTATATTTATGCTCATAAAGATAGGACCGACGAGACAGATGACAGAGTACGGGCTGTGCGAAATCTTCGTTTTAAATATATTAAAAACTTTTATCCCGAAAAACCATATAACGACTTTAATGCCTACAAACATCTGCAATATCCAGTATTGGCGCTTATGGAATCAATGCATGCTAAAAAGCTATTAACTCACGAACAAGCATTATTTTTTGCACCCAATAGACCTCAAGAGGAGCTCTACGATACATTTAATGATCCAGATGAAGTGAATAATTTAGCACTGAATAAGAATTATGAAGAGCAATTATTAACCATGAGAAAAGAGCTTCAACGCTGGCAGAAAGCAACTAATGATCAAGGAATGATTGATGAAACGCGGGAGGTTAAAGAATATTGGGATGATTTTTTTAAAAAGCACTACCTTACACAGATGAGGTTAAGAGGCTTGTCTCCCAAAATTGCTCCAGATGACTACTTAATTTTTTGGGATAAGTTTTTAACTGAACAAGGCAAGTAGCATTTGTAATGATAAATATAAAAAACAGCCTTTTTGTTGTTCTTTTTTTATGCAGTTGCTTTTCAGCGATTGCAAACGAGGAATGCCAGTCTTGTCATCAACAACAAACCCATGATTGGAAGCAGTCAGACCATGCAAACTCAATGGCTTTAGCCAATAAAGATACCGTGCTTGGTGATTTTAGTAATATAACCGCGACCCACTTTTCTCAAAAAGCCGTTTTTTATAAAGAAAAAGAGTCCTTTTTAATTGATTTGACCGAGCAAGGCACTAAAAAAACGTACACCGTAAGTTATGTATTTGGCTTTGACCCATTGCAGCAGTATTTAATTGAAGTTGAAAAAGGCAAATACCAAGTATTTCCTTTTGCATGGGATAGTCGCGCTAAATCACTAGGCGGCCAGCGTTGGTATGCTAACTACGCTAACGAGGATGTAAAACCTAACGACCGTCTCCATTGGCTGCAACCTCTACAAAACTGGAACGGCATGTGCGCCGATTGCCATTCAGATAATTTAAAGCGTAATTACACTACTGAAAAAGAAAGCTTTGATACGCACTTTTCAAATATTAATGTGGGTTGTAAATCGTGCCACAGCGATATAACGGATGAACATAAAACTAAAAAAGTGACTAAATCGGCTCAAACAAGCCCTACCAATATGTCGCAGTGGAAAATAATTGGCGATAATAAAATTGCTACTTGGCAAGGTGAGCCGCGCGATAACAGCTTTATGCAAGGCTGTTATGCGTGTCATTCGCTTAGAAGCCCACTGACTGATGGCTTTGATAACAGCCAAGCGTTTTTAGACCAATTTAGCCCTTCATTTTTAGAACCGAATTTGTATCACGCCGATGGCCAAATTAAAGAAGAAGTGTATGTGTTTGGCTCTTTTGCACAAAGTAAAATGTACAAAGCCGGGGTTAACTGTGTTGACTGCCACGATAAACACACCATGAAAGTTAAAACAAAAACAAATGGGCTGTGCTTACAGTGCCACAGTGCGAGCGAATACAACAAACCCGAGCATCATCGTCATAAAGAACAATCAACCGGGGCGCAATGTGTTAACTGCCATATGCCAACCAACAGATACATGGGCGTTGATGACAGGCGCGACCACAGCTTTAAAATTCCGCGCCCTGACATATCAATAAAATACGATACACCTAATGCATGTGTGCAATGCCACGACGGTAAAACCAACGAATGGGCAGAAAGCACACTTGAAAAATGGCATGGTAAAGCACCTGAATTAAGTGCAAGCGAGCACAGTATGCTTGAACTGCGCTCATTAAAAGCGATATCGCAAAATGCACATATGAGCTTAATTAATGACTTTTCGTTAAACGAAATAGACCGCGCCAGTGCAATTGCATATCTAGGCAACTCAGGTGCTGAGCTAAACGATGCCACAGTAAAAAGTTGGGTTAATTCGCCGCTTCCGCTTATTCGCTTAGCGATTGCTAAAGTGGGCTTTTTACTCCCCGAAGCAGAGCGCTTGAAAAGCTACAAACAACTATTAACCGACAAATTAAAGTCAGTGCGTGTTGCTGCAGCGCAAAACCTAAGCCAAACAACAGCGCAGTTAAACGGGCTTAATCAATCAATTATAGAGCTCGCACACGCCAATACCGTCAATACATGGCGCGGTGAAGGCAACATCAATCAAAGTCTGCTCGCGCTTAACAAGCAAGACATAAACGGTGCTATAAAGTCGTTACAAAAAGGCATTAGCGTTGACCCTTACTTTGATGCAAGTTATGTAAATTTAGCCGATATTTATTATCGCCTTGGTCAAACAGCAAAAATGCAAAGCACGTTAAACAGTGGTTTAAACGCAGTACCTACCTCTGCGCCGCTGCATTATGCAAATGGTATGGCGCTTATTAGAAGCGGTAACAAACCTGCAGCAGTTGATTCGTTTAAACACGCAATGACACTTGAGAGTAATAACGTGCAATACGCTTATTTATACTTTTTAGCACTAGATAGCATTGCCTCAACAGCGCAAGCCGTGAGTGAATTAAAACTCAAAATTGGTGCTTATAATAATGCGCCACAGCTTAAAAAATTAGGAATGAGCTTCGCTCAAAAGCTGAAAAATAGAAGTGCTTACAACTACTTTAATCAATTGCAATAGAAGCGAGCTTAGATTAAACCTCCATAGGTCTACAGGGGACTTATATTAAGCATATTAATTAGGACAAAAGCAAAAATCTATTATGTAAGTTGAAGGGATTAATACAAAAAAAACAATTTAGAAAAATTGAACGATAACTTCTTAAATTATAATTAAAACGGGATAACGGAATGAATCAACTTGTAGACGTTAATTTGGGCTTTGAAAATGCGTATTCCACAAAAGCACAATTCGTAATTAATGCACCTGGGCGCGTTAATTTAATAGGGGAACATACTGATTATAACGGTGGGTTCGTACTGCCTTGCGCTATAAATTACGGTACTTTGATTGCTGTTTCGGCCCGAACAGACGATAAAATTAGAGTAACAGCTTTAGATTATAATAACGATCATGACGAATTTTTAATAAACGCGCCGATTGAGTTTGTAAAAAGCAAAGTGTGGGTCAATTATGTTAGAGGGGTTGTTGATGAACTCAAGAAAAGTGGTTATGAGTTACAAGGCTGCAATTTGGCTATTAAGGGAAATATTCCGCAAGGCGCAGGATTGAGTTCATCTGCAGCATTAGAGGTTGGCATTGCGGCTGCGTTCAATAAATTGTGTAATTTAAATTTGACCCGTAAACAAATAGCAATGATTTGCCAAGCTGCGGAAAATAATTTTGTAGGGTGTGCTTGTGGCATCATGGACCAACTTATCTCAGCAAACGGTATAGAGGGCAAGGCACTTGGAATTGATTGCCGCACTTTAGAATTAACGCCAGTCAGTGTGCCTGAAGGAATGTCTATATTAATGGTCAATTCAAATGTCAAAAGAGGATTATTAGATAGCGAGTATAATCTTCGGCGCCAAGAGTGCGAATCTGCTGCTGAATTTTTCGGGGTAACTCATTTACGAGATGTATCAATAAAAACTTTTGAAGAAAAAAAACACGAGTTAGACACTACAGTAGCCAAACGCGCGGAACATATTGTTTATGAAAATCAACGTACTTTAGATGCTATGAATGCGTTTAATAGAAACGATATTAACTCTATCAGTGCTTTAATGGCCGATAGTCATGAATCGATGAAAACATTATTTGAAATTACAATCCCCGAGATAGATTTTTTAGTTGAGCTGGTGAAAAATAAAATAAATGGCAAAGGGGGGGTTAGAATGACAGGAGGAGGGTTTGGTGGCTGTATAGTTGCACTTGTTTGTGATGATGCTGTTGATGAAGTTACAGCGACCATAGAAAGTAATTACTTTGAAAAAACGGGTATAAAAGAAAGTATATATATGAGTAGACCTGTAAATGGTGTAGGGGTAGCCGTTTAAGGGACACTATTTCCCGATATCAATATGACTATGGGGGAAAATTTACTCGTGAGAGTGGCTTATAAGTTACTGAATATATGAGATTATTTATAATTCGCAACTTAAAAGTGACAGACTAGAATGATAAGATTAAATCAGTACTTGAAGCCACATGAGTGGCAAAATCGGACTATGGTATTAACTCGTTTATGCCCCAAAGCTTGTTAGAGCAAATACTCATTCACATCGAATTAACGTGATTTTGGATTAGTTTACCTAATGATTCAATCTGACTCAGGCTTGCTCATAGTGTGGACTTTTGTGTCCACAATTCTGGCAGCAATTCAATCACTTTACTTTTTGATATAGAGTGTAAGCTGTTGTTTTAATTCGTCATACAACTGTTCCTGTACTTTTTCTAACTTATATTGATTACGATCGAGGCACAACCTAAGTTTTCCAAGGACCGGCAAACCATCCAACTTACTAATAGTATCCGGGTGACTGAAAGAAGAGCGAACCGTAACTCCTAAGCCGGCATCAACAGCGCTCCATAAGTTACTTAGACTTCGGCCAACAAAGGTAATTTTCCATGGAATCCCCTCGCGATCTAATGCTGCTATGGCTTGTTGTCTGATAATGCAAGAACCATCAAGCATGACTAGTGGTACAGGTTTAGAAATATTAATGGATTCTTTAAGATATTTATTTGCTGGCCCATACCAGTACAGTGGTAATTCTGCCAGAAGTTCACTATATGACGCCGATTTTTCACCTCTCCAGCCCAATGAAAAGTCCAACTCACCAGATTGAATGCCATCCATCAACTCCTGATGGCGCCCAACAATGGATTGCAATTGTAAATTTGGATGTGAGCGAGAGAATACACCTAGCAACTGAGGCAATAGTACGTCACTAAAATCTTCTTGTAAGCCAAAAACCACTTTCCCCGTCAATGAATTTTCCACTAACTGGTTTAGAGCTTCGTCATTTAACTGAAGCATGCGACGGGCATAAGCCAGAATAATTTCACCTGCTTCAGTCGGCTCTAGATGGCGGCCGATTTTGGTCACTAATGGTGTGTTGCACTGCTGTTCGAGCTTTTTTAACTGGGCACTGGCCGCAGAAGGTGAACGATTAATTCGTTCAGCTGCAGCTGCAAAGCTGCCTAACTCAATTCCTAAGACAAAACATCGTAAGGCATCTAAATCCAGACTCCGCATGTTCAACCATCCTGAAAATCAAAACTATATATCAAAATAGTTTTGATTTTTTATATTAAAAAATCAACTTATTATTTTCCAGTAGACGAAAAAACAGGAGAAATATATGGATACAAAAGAACAATACTTAATGAAACTGTTTGCTGAAATTGCTCCACAATTTCATAAAGTTACGGAAGATATCTTATTTGGACAGATATGGCGTGATGAGAGTCTGAGCACTCGTGATAGAAGTCTGATAACCATCACCGCGTTAGTGGTCTTAAATCGTGTGGAACAACTACCGGGTCATTTAGCTCGGGCATTCAGCAACGGACTGACAGTAAAAGAACTGAGTGCAACAATGACTCATCTTGCTTTTTATGCCGGTTGGCCTGTAACGGCTTCTGCACTTGAGCGGTTAGATGAGATGGACCACGGGAGGAATGACTAATGCCAATGACACGAATTTCTTTAGGTAATGAGTTATTTGAAAACTATAAGCATCAAATCTCATATATTCTACAGCAATGTTTAGAAGCTTATTTTGCAGTACCGAATGGAGACTATTTTCAAATATTCGACATTCATACCCCACAGCAAAAGGTTTTTAATTCGAATTATCCAAATCTGGCTCAAAGTCGTAGTGAATCTGGAGTTTTGTTTCACATATTCGCTGGAAAATCACGTGACCATGAACAAAAGCGAGCCTTGTACAAAGCGTTGTGTGAGCAACTTCAGGCCAAAACCCCCATTCGTAAAGAAGATATTATGATCATTGTTCAATTCAATGGCCCAGAAGACTGGTCTTTTTCCTCTGGTCAGTCATGGAAAGATGAAATGGAGATAATATAGTGATAGCAATGCAATATAAAATCGTTCTCCCGTCTGATTATCCTATGGAAAAAATAGAAGCTCGTATCAAGGAAAAAGGTCACTTATTAGAAGGGTTCCCAGGGTTAATTTTTAAGGCCTATCTATATTCGCGTAAAGACGCTAAAAGTTATGAAAATCAGATGAATAGCTACGCCCCGTTTTATGTTTGGAGAGATCATCACGCAATGGTCTTATTTCTCCAAAGTGATGGATTCAAAGTTCTTTGCGAACAATTCGGTCGCCCAAAGGTTGATATTTGGTTCGTTGACGACGAGCCAACGGTTCCTGATTCGCACCATTCTCTTGCGTGTATTCATAATAAAGTCAGTCAACATACAGATGTACACGGCTTAGATTATATCTCGTGGGAAACGCTCGGTTTAACGTGGTTGAGTAGCTCAGAAGGTATTGATGATAGTAGCGGTGAAGTTTACTCTGTGGGGTATGTTGCTCATGGTCAAAATGATATTGAGTAATGAGATGCATTAGGTTCACTAACATAATTAAGTGTGTTTTGAACTAAGCCAAAACACACTTTTGTCCAGAGACTGGTTATGTATATAATTCG
Source organism: Pseudoalteromonas carrageenovora IAM 12662 (assembly GCF_900239935.1). Classification (NCBI taxonomy): domain Bacteria; kingdom Pseudomonadati; phylum Pseudomonadota; class Gammaproteobacteria; order Alteromonadales; family Pseudoalteromonadaceae; genus Pseudoalteromonas; species Pseudoalteromonas carrageenovora. Next base: position 125,436 of record NZ_LT965930.1, on the reverse strand, counting down.
CTTTTGCCCCAAAACGAGATAACGTAAATACTCAAGGGGCTGCTTTGAGCGATAAGCGGACATTGAGATTGGCTAAATATCGTCGTTAATAGATTGGTTAAACTGCTCTTTGCGCATATATTCATGAAAATAAGCGACGCGCGCATATTGTTCTATTAAACTTTACTTTAAAGCTTTAAAAAACTTAGTGGTAGTAATGCTTTAGGTTATTTGTTAAAACTAAATAAAGTAGATAAATGAGCGTTAAGTCGGCAGAAATATGCGCGATGAGCGCACTATTAAATTGTTGAACTAAGCCGCTACGCGGAGATCCTATTCTGACCATTTGAGCCACACTTACCTTGGGGTTATCCCATATTTGGAGGTAAGTCATGAATACACTCATTGAACAAGTCAAAACTGAAATAGCCTATCGTGGTTATTCGCAAAGTACCTGTAAAAGCTACTGTGAACATTTACTAAAACTCAGTCATTATTTTAATAAACCGCTCGATTCGATTACTGATGAGGAACTTAACGCCTTTTTTAACGATCCTGCGATTCGCAAGCTCTCCAGAGCGAGTCAAAAAATACAAATAAACAGTATCTGGTTTCTGTTTAAGAATATTTTACATCGCCCACTGAACTTAGACATAGCCTTGCCTAAAGCAAAACCTCGGGCACCTACTTATTTATCGCGTGATGATATTCGACGACTTATAGAAAGTTGCACGGATATGCGCTTAAAAACATTGATAGTGGTGTGTTATGGATGTGGTTTGCGTATTGGCGAACTGCTGCGCATCAAAGTGCAAGACATCGATGGACAGCGTAAAACCATTTTAATTGAACATGGTAAAGGAGATAAGTCACGCTATGTTGTTGTATCAGATAGCGTGCTAAATCAATTACGTTGCTATTGGAAAATGTATCACCCAACAGGCTGGATGTTTTATTCACGATGGTTAATGGATAAACCCATGTCACCCTCAAGCTTCAGAAAGGCATTGAAAAAACATGCACAAATGTGTGGTTTAAAGCACTGTAATCCACATGTATTACGCCATGCTTATGCAACACATCAACTTGAGTTAGGGATGCCGCTTCATCAACTTCAACATCAGCTTGGTCACAGTGACATTAGAACCACGCAAAGTTACTTACACTGGTTACCTGAATTAGGGCATGGTGGTATTGATTTACTCGCAAGTTGGGGAAACCAATGAGCGGCTTGCATCTCGCTGATATTTTAAATTCTGGCCTTGGGAGTTATCGGCAGCACCACATAATGAGTTATCAGCAGTTACGAGTCTGCCAACACCTTCAATCATGCAGAACGGGACAGCTCGGTTATCAAGCATGGCAATGTGATAACTGTAGTGAAGTACAACAAATCGGGTGTAGTTGTCGCGACCGCCATTGCCCACGTTGCCAAGGTATGGCAACGGCTAAATGGGTGCAAAGACAACAAGAGGATTTATTATCGTGTCGCTATTTCCACCTTGTTTTTACGCTCCCTGCATGAGTTAAATATCATTGCGCACTACAACCCAAACGCGTTGTATCACTGTTTATTTAAAGCCGCATGGCAAACGCTGTGTAAATTTGCGAAACGAAAGAGGCATGGCCAGCTAGGCATGACAAGCGTACTGCATACGTGGGGGCAGAACTTAAGTCAGCATATTCACCTGCATTGCTTGATACCCGCAGGCGCGCTTGATCAAGCGCACTGGCATGAAATAGAAAAAGGCTATTTATACCCCGTTAAAGCATTATCAACAGTGTTTAGAGGGAAAATGCTCGCGGCGCTCAATGAATGCGATAGTTCATTCGCGAAGGTAAGCACACCAACCAAATGGTGCGTGTATAGCAAAGCCTGTTTAACGTACAGTGAAAAGTTAGTCAGTTACCTTGCACGTTATACCCGAAAAGGCGTGATGTCAGAATCGCGATTAGTGTCAGCGACTGAAGAAACAGTGAGCTTTAAATACCGCGATTATGCAGATAACAACCGCGATAAAGTCATGACTCTGAGTTGTGATGAATTTTTACGGCGCTACTTACAACATGTATTGCCCAAAGGGTTTATGCGCATTCGCCACTATGGCTTTTTAGCTAATGCATGTCGCAAGCGAAAGTTAGGGTTAATAAAGGCTCAAGTATCAGCAACCCCATGCAAAGCGGTGAAGCCGAAGGTAGAGCAAGAACGATTAATACCCCATTGGCCTTGCCAGTCATGCAAGACGGGGACCTTACGATTTATTGGTGTGATGAATTTAGGTGAGGCGACAAATAAAATAGCGCGAACGAGTTAGCAGCCTTGCTTACTGCATCAAATCAATAAGTTAACCTGCTTAATTGCTCAGGCTAATAGCGACTGTGCGAGCGAAAAATATTCTTGCTTAACGGTTAAACATTCGGTTTAATGAATAGATAATAAGCGCTGAGCAATGCAGGGAAAGCTTAAATTATAATAGGTAAGCTTATTAAATTAGCTGATTTAGCTAGAGCCTCTAAAAAGCAAATTCCCATAGCATAAACAACACCAACTCTGACACACCGAGCAGGTAGCGCCTCAGTCCAACAAGCGATTATGCAACACAAACTGCGTGTCGCATAAATACTAAAGTGTTAGTTGCCTAGGAGAATTTCGTGTTAATCCGTACATTTGAGCAAGCTGATTATCCTTTCGTGCAAACCATATACCAGCAAGGTATCGATACAGGGAATGCTACGTTTCAATTAACAGCGAAAAGTTGGGTTGAGTGGAATACTTCAATGCATAGCCATTCCCGCCTGGTCGCCGTCGAAAATGACAATATCATTGGTTGGGCTGCACTTTCGCCAATATCAAACAGAGAAGTATATTCCGGAGTCGCAGAAGTCAGTGTATATGTTGCAGCTAGTGCTCAAGGTAAGGGTGTAGGTCAAGAATTACTCTCAAGTCTAATTTTAGAGTCTGAAAGTAATAATATTTGGATGTTACAAGCTGCTATTTTCCCTGAAAATAAAGGGAGCCTAAAACTCCACAAAAATAATGGTTTTCGTCAACTTGGTATTCGTGAAAATCTTGGTCAAATGAATAATATTTGGCGTGACGTAATTCTTATTGAAAGGCGTAGCAAAGTTGTAGGCGTAATCGGCAACTAACAAGCTGTTAAACAAGGACAAAATACAGTTGGCTGTGTTTCGTACCTCAACAATTTTAGCCAACAATATTTTGCCTTTAACAGGGCGTTAGGCATTTAAACACTCAGCAATCACAGGATAATTATCAATGGGGAATAATGGTTCATCATTTAAGTTGTATGTTAAGCATTTGGGTGCTGCGTACTTGATTTATATAATTTTAGGGATGTTTAATTCACTACTATTTAAGCAAGGTATATACAACTTTGGGGCCTTTGATGAGGTTGAGATAAAGTTCAGACTTGCTCAAACTATAGATATTATTATGTTTATAGCTGTTATTTGGGCTTCATGGGCACAGTACTTAGTTACTAAAACGATAAACAAAAATTTTGCTCTCGTGGCACTACTTTTCAGGTTTGGAGAAGGGCTTCTCGGCTTTGTCGCAACAATCATTACATTAGCAGTGATAGCAGTTTTAAAGAATCCAGAATTTTCAACTGTATTTCAAGATGAGCAGTTGCATACATTAGCTAGTATATTTGTGAAAATCAGTGGCTCGATGTGGGATGTTCTCCTAATTATTATGGGTATTGGTGCCACGATTTTCATGTATTTGTTCTACGTCTCCAATTACGTACCTAAGTGGTTGGTTCTTTGGGGGGCATTTACTTATATTTCGATGGTGGTGTATGGTTTTTCAAATATTGTTCTACTTAATCCACCTCAAATATTGAGTTACTTCATGATGCCGGGAGCTGTTTTTGAAATAACGTTTGGCCTTTGGTTATTAATCAAAGGAATAGACATCCAACCTGATAAAAATCATGCCTAACCCTAACAAGCACTTCAACAAGGACAAATGGTGGTTAGCTCCTACGCTGCGCTTTGGATTATAGTCAACCACCATTAGCCTGTTAAGCGGGCGTTAGGCATATAGGGACTCCCAATGGGACTGAGATTATCTTGGATTTTAATGGCCATATTGGCATTAGGCGTGGCTGGTTATGCATTAATCAACCTTGCTGTACCGACCTTTCGAAATCCGTTCGTATTAAATATATTTACGCATTCTCCTTCAGCTATTTCGATGCACCTTTTAGGTGGTTGTATCGCTATGATTATTGGGGCTATTCAATTAAATTCGCAATTTCGAACTCGCTATATTTCCATACACCGTTGGCTTGGCCGAATATATGTTTTGGCTGTTATTGTGGGAGGGGTTGCTGGTTTCATTCTCGCGTTAAATTCATTTGGAGGTTTAGTCACTCATTTTGGCTTTGGGTTAATGGCTATTTGCTGGGTAGGCACAACGTTGGTAGCTTACTGGCAAGTTCGCAATGGCAATATTCAAGCGCACCGAGATTGGATGTTAAGAAGCTATGCACTAACACTAGCGGGAGTAACATTACGAATTTATTTGGGTTTGAGTGCACTTTTCAGAATTAATTTTAGTGATTTTTACCCTGTTCTGTCATGGATTTGTTGGGTTCCTAACTTATTAATAGTTGAGTGGTTTGTGTTAACACGCTTGTGCAAAACGTCAAATGCCTAACAAACACATTATGTTCATTCGCTGCGTCCCATATGTGAAGCGTTACCACCGTCCGCTTATGGCACAGAGCCGTCCTTCGGCTCTGACTCGTTTTATGCCCCAAAGCAAGTTCTACCGTTTAAACCTCACGTCTCTGAAACATCATTTGGGCTATCTTTCCTAATGCCTGTCGGACGTCTATGGGGACTAGGGAACGTTCTCTCTTTTTTAACGAACACTTAAGCTAGTAACCAAAGTCTTTCACATCAACTTCTAGCTCTTTGACTTGAGAGCCTATTTTTTTATAGAAGTGGTAACGAATTTCTCCATCAGCCATATTGGTCAAATCAAAACTAAAATATTGAGCTAAAACCTCTTTCATCTCAGGTATGTCATACTGGTCGAAGTTTGGTACATAACTGGTGTTATATTTGTTGTGGCTAATTTCTTTGAAAGTGCGAACAAATTTTTTAAGTTTGATTGCTACCCCAAAACGCTTGCATAGGCGGAAGACATAATGGTCTAATCTGTGGAGTAGCTTTTCATCATTAATCTCAGCGAAGAAAAATTGCCAACCCTTACATTTCTTCTCAAACACACAGCCAGTGATTCGTAGGTTCAATCGCCATTCCAAAATTTTTAAGCTCTTATTTTTAGAGTGCTTATAGCTTGTGAAAATCCCAGCAAGAGAAGCCTTTAGCTTTTCAATTGAACCTCCTCTTGCAGAGATATGCTCATTGGTGAATTGATACCCAAGATAATCAAAACCGTTAGCAAGTGAGTCAATTTTTGACTTCTCTGGTACTTTCAAAGGGCAGTGTATTTTTAAACCAATATTACGAAACTTCTTGATGATGATTTGTGCTAGATCGTGTGCTTGATCAGCAGAACAAAGAACTAATACATCATCAACGTAGCGGTAGCATTTAACGTTAGGCAATTCAGATAAAAATTTGTCAATATTTTGTAGGTAGATTGCTGCAAGGATGTTGGAAACAGCCAACCCCTGAGGTACGCCGACTTCACTTGGCTTATCATCCTTTCTCGAAACTAAAACTGAAGGAGCAGTAACAGCCGAAAAGATCATGTCTAGTATGTGAACTTGCCTAATGCGCTTTCTTAATTGAGAGCGTAGGTTTTTATGTCTTATAGATGGGTAAAAATTCGAAACATCTAACTTAATATAGCTATCAAAATTACCAGATAAAGCGTGAGCCTTGACATCTTTAATGACATTTTGAGGAAGCGTGAACTTCACTGATTCTGCAAACCGGTGTTGTAGAAAGTTACACATAGCACGTAGTGCAATTCTATCTCTCACTGTAGGGATCGAGATTTCACGAGGGGCTTTATTTCTCCCTTTAGTCAGCAACTTTAGCTTGTACTTGGAAAAGGTATACGAACCTTCAATCATTTTACGAGAAATGATTTCGACTTGCGGGTCTAACTGTTTTCTAAAAGCATACTGATTCATATTATCTATGCCAGTAGCGCCGGAATATACAACATGATTGGAAAAGATTTCTTTCAGATTATCCTGGCTAAACTCTATATTAAATTGGTCTTGTACACTCATTTTATCAACCAGTAAAAGTTAGATCGGATAAGAATATAGACGAATTTAATGCAAGCAATATCAGTACTGGCAAGACATAGAAAAACATAAGAATTAACAACCTAGTAATAAAATAAGATGCTGCTAAATACCAATGATGTGAAGTTGGTATTCTAGTAAGAGCTTGTTTTGATAGTTGTTTGTTTTCCGAGGTGTCTGAATGGAAATCTTTGCTTATTTGTCTTGTGCTACTGGTGCTTGCCCAATACTCTTGGCATATTGCGATGGCAAAATCTTTGTCTGTGTGGTTTTCACAAGCATTTAATTTAGATTCGTAAGTTGCTGATAAATTGGTCAAATCAGCATTTGGCATGGAGGCTTGATACAAAATGCTATTCAAACTTTCATAACATTCTTTGATTAAATTTGCTCTTTCCTTAAATGAAAGCCCGTTGATGAAACCTGAAATGCAAAGTACGAGGACAGAATATACAACCCAAGAGATCGACTCGATTCCATTTTGTGGGTTCTTTAGATAATAAACGGATACGGCAACAGAAAAGAATGAATACCAGAGTAGTATTACTTGTGAGTGAAAAGCGTTAGACAAAAGTCGTTTTTCAGTTTGAATTCGTGATTTTCTTGTCCACCAAATATTGTCTGCTAAAGCCACCATCTTCTCCTTATGTTGGGGGTGTGCTTCATAGAGGTAATTTGGTTACAATAAGTTAACACTCCTACTGGAGTAAGCATATGCAAGATACACTAAGGGCGAACCCTTCGAAATTAGTTTCACTCTTACTGCTAAGAGTGGACAGATTACAAATCTGTCACCACTATGAAACACAGTGTGTATAGTACATTTTCGGAGTTCGAGGCTCAATAAATTTTTTTCCACCGTTTAGCTAGTTTTTATAGTTTAAGTTATTAAAGAGTCACTAATTTATCAAAATCACTGACTCATTTCTGTCCAAATCCTAATCAGTAATACATCCACTATCCTCATAGTGACTTTTAAATAGGAGGTCACTATGAAACCAGAACTAAACCACAATGCTACTGGTGTGAAACGTCCTTTCAAGCTTGAAGAGATTTGGCGTATTCGCACTCGAATTGAGATTCAAAACAACTTGATGCAATTAGCTTTACTTAATTTGGCTATAGATAGCAAGCTAAGATCATGTGACTTACTCTCTTTAAAAGTTCGAGACGTCACTACTCTCGATCAAGTATTTGAAAGGGTTCAATTAACGCAGAAGAAAACTGGGATCGAAGTTCAATTTGAGATAACTCCGAGAACACAACACAGTATTATCCATTGGATTCAAGAAGTTAAATTGCAACCCAGTGATTATTTGTTTCGGAGTATACGTCGCTCTAATCAACCAATAAGCTATTCATATTACAGGTCTATCATCAGGAGCTGGGCTGAGCAATTAGGACTTGATTCTGACCTTTATGGAACTCACTCAATGCGAAGAACCAAAGCGACTTTGGTTTATGCTCGAACCAAAAATATACGTGCCGTTCAGTTACTACTTGGTCATACAAAAATTGATAACACCATCAGATATTTGGGAATAGAGATTGAAGACGCCATTAAAATATCGAGAGAAACCGATTGTTGATTTTGCGCAGGCTGTGTTCTTATGCTGCCTTTGCCCCAAGATTAGTCAGCGACTGCATGAGCCATTACTCCCCATGCCATCATTTGGAATATTTTTTCTAACTCAAAACAAGGAGCTAATCTGCCTATAAGAAACATAGATATTTGAAACCTTAGCGCTCTCATAGCTATAGACTTTATGTAATCTGTTTGATTTCAATGTAACCCTTCCAATTTTGTTGTGCTAGCATCGGAAGCATAATTCTAATTTGCTTAGAGGAGAAATGCATTGGCCAGACGAGGAAGTGGTTTAAGGACGGCTATAAAGGTTGTTAAAGCTATAGATAGGGCCAACAAACAAGCCGCCCGCGAAACTCAGCGTAGAGAGAAAGCTCGGCAACGTGCTGAAGCTCAAGCACTTAGAGAGCATGAAAAAGGTGTGCGTGAAGCTCAGCGAGAACTAAAGCGGCAAGTAAGACAGCAACAATCCGCAGCAAAGCAAGCATTTAAAAATGCGCTATCAAATGCAAATGAAGAGTACCAAGACCGCTGCGAAGAACGAGCCGCACTTAGAAAGCAATTCATACAAGAGGTTTTAAGGTAAACAATGGATAATAATTTACTGATATTAGCAGGCATATCTTTGTTAGCAGTTTTGCTGACCTATATAGTGACGAAACGCTCTGCGGATAAAAAAGTTGGACAGTACAAGTCAATAGATGAAGCGTTAAAGAAAGCCAAAGAAGAGCACGAGACATTAAAGAAAGCAAATGAATCTCTTCAGCAAACTAATGAGATAGCAAAGCAGGCGCTTTCCAAAATTAACGCTGAAACTGCCGACCTACAAGCTTTGAAAGGACAAGATGACTCTCTTAAAGTTAGTATTCTAGAGCAGCAACAGTCTCTTGACGCGGCCCAAAACACTCTAAATGAACTTAATGCCAATATTGAAAAGAGCGAACAGGATCTGAACGAGCTTATGGGTGGGATAGACTTGTATTCACGACTCGATGAATATACTGCTCATGGTCATTTTGAAATGCCACAATATCTCTACGAAACATCAACTCGCTATTCTGAAGAGATCAAAGACATACGGCAGCAGCAAAAAGACATGATTAAAGCGAAAACCGCAGTCACCTTCCCTGAAACGACCGTTATTTCTAATGATAAGTCTTTGAATAAAAAAATCCTCAATGGTCAAGTTAAGCTAATGCTAACTGCGTTCAATATTGAATGTGACATGCTTATTGGCAAGGTTTCACCAAGCTCATTTGGTCGTACGCTGGAACGAATCGAGAAACTAGCAAACAATCTAGAAAAGTCAGCTGCGACAATGGAGTGTGGCTTTGATATTGACTACATCGAACTAAAATTCGAAGAATGTAAGCTTCAGTATCAATATACCCTGAAGAAGCAGGAAGAAATTGCCGAGCAGAAGCTCATCAAAGAGCAAATTCGTGAAGAGCAGAGAGCAATAAAGGAGTTTGAAAAAGCTATTGCTGAAGCTGAGAAAGAAGAAAAAATGTATCGAAACCTTCTTGATAAAGCTCAGCAAGAGCTTGCTCAAGCTAATGAACAAGAACGTAGTGAAATGGAACAAAGAATAGCCATTCTAGAGCTGCAATTGGCCGAAGCTGAAGCCAAAGAAGAACGTGCCAAGAGTATGGCGGAACAAACTCGTAAGGGCCATGTGTACGTGATAAGTAACATTGGTTCCTTTGGAGAAGATGTTTACAAGATAGGTTTAACGCGTAGGCTAGAGCCTATGGACAGAGTTAAAGAGCTTGGTGATGCCAGTGTACCATTCCCATTTGACGTACATGCCATGATTTATACTGATGATGCACCTGCACTCGAAACAGCTTTGCACCGTGAATTCCATTCTCAACGTGTTAATGCAGTTAACATTCGTAAGGAGTTCTTCAGTGTCGATCTAGAGGAAATTAAAGATGCCGTTGAAAAGATCGCTGGAGTAGATGCTCAGTTCAAAATGACCGCTCTGGCGGAAGACTATTACGAAAGCCTCCGTCTTAGTGATGCCGCATGATTTAACAGTTTTGTCCGTCTTCGAGTCAGCCAGATCAACGCTGGCTCACCTTTGCCCCTTTCTGTGTTTAGACTGATTAATGTCTCATTTCAACAAGCCGCAATTTGACCAAGTTTTTCTCATGTATGTAAGGTGCTCACAGAATCGAGGGAACATCAGTATAACTTTGATTATTTACGACTATTAATCAATGTATAATGTTTTTATTAATTTCAGTAAAACCTTAGGAAGTGGCATGTTCGAGGTCAAATCAAGCGCAATAACTTATACAGGATATGAATATCAAACACTACATGGTGTTAAATTGTTAGCTAGTTGGTTAAATTCTCCAACTAGATACAAGCGCATTGGTTTCGAGGTCGATGACTCTGAAGACTGTATTCCCCAAGGTATTGATGACATCGTTTGTGAGCGACAAAATTTAAAGCGTGATTATATACAAGTGAAATTCACCCCAAATACTGATAATAATCTGCTTTCTTGGGAGTGGTTACTGAAAAAAAGTGGAAAAACGGAAAGGTCACGTACTTTACTTCAAAAATTTTCAGATGCAATTGATGATATTTCAATTGAAAACACAGAAAACGTTATTTTACTCACGAACAAAATACCAGAAAGAGACGTTGAATGTGCGTTAAATGATAATAAAATTATTTACGATCTAATACCAATAGAAACACAAGATGAAATAGTAGTGCAACTTGGTAGTGAAGAAAAAGCTAGACTCTTATTTTCTGTTCTAGACGTTCATCACAGTGACCTAAGTTATAAAACATTAAGTATCGATATAGAAGAATCATTAAGAAAGTTAACCGATGAGGCTGGCGTACACCGCCTAATTAATAAATCTAGGGACTGGTCTAAATTTAAAAATCAGCCGACTGAAGGTGGTTGGATTACGCTCGAAGATATAAGGGGCGTGATATCTACGAAACGTCCAGAACCAATACCTCAAAGTTTTATTATTCCAGAGCACTATGTGTTACCGGATGAAGATTTTCACCAATATTTTCTACAAAAAATCATCCAACTTGAATCGAATATACATGTACTTACAGGCTCCCCTGGTAAGGGGAAAAGCACTTATTTAAGTTATTTCTGTGAGGAATTAAAAGAGCATAAAATCCCATATGTGAGACACCACTATTTTCTTTCGTTAGACGATCGAACCAATGACCGTTTAAGTCCAAGGATAGTTTCTGAAGATTTGATGACTCAAATTACGAGTAAATATGATGTTGTAGATTTAAATAAATATGAATCGGAAAATTTAAATTTAGCGTTAAAAGAATGTGGCGATTTTAACAAAAAAAACAAAACTCCTTTTGTGGTTATTATCGATGGTTTAGATCATGTGTGGCGGGATAATAATAAAAACAAAAAACCACTTGATGAGTTATTCAATCAGTTAATTCCCACCCATGATAATGTTGTTTTAGTTATAGGCACGCAACCTGTAAATGAAGCCATGCTGCCAGATTCATTGATTAGAGAATGCCCAAAAAGTGAATGGGATGAGTTACCTGCAATGACAGGTAATGCAATAAAATGCTATTTGGAGTATCAATTAAAATCAAATCGTCTTAAGCAAACGTTCCATGAGGAAATCAAAGGTGAAGTTTTAAACGAGTCTGCCGAAGCTCTCACATCAATTACAAATGGTTACCCACTGCATGTTATATATTCCTGTGAATATTTAATCTCGTCAGGAAATGGGCTTTCTAAATATGCAATAGAACAGCTTCCTCCATGTGAAGACGGTAAAATTGAAACTTATTACAAATCGATTTGGCGTACATTGAATGGTCCTCAAAAAGATATTTTACACTTATGCTGTGACTTTAATTTTCTTTGGCCACAGAATTCATTTTCTGACCTGTTGGAAGAGAACCCTCTTAACACTCCTAGTGTTGATAGCGTTGTACATTTACTTCATGATTCATTATCTGGCTTGAGACCTTTTCATGAAAGTTTAATTGTATTTGTTAAAACCGTTGCTGAACATGAAGCTAGAGTTGATAAGCTCTTACCCAAAGTATGTCATTGGCTTGAAAATAGTGCTCCAGAACATATTAATGCATGCTGGCTTTGGCTATGTAAAGGACGTTTAGGTGACGAAATACCTCTTAGAGAAGGCATAACTAGAACGTGGGTACTTGAACGATTATCTGAAGGTTATGATGACAGTAGTATTTTAAGATTACTTGAATGCGCGGAGCATTATGCGTTTATGGAGTTTAAGTTCGATGAAGCTTATAGCCATCGTTCTTTAAAAGCGCGGTTGATTAATGGTCCAAATTTTCAGCTCGAGGACTTATCAAAATTGAAGATAAGCAGTTTAGTTTCTGCTCCTTCGTGTTTGATAAATGAACTAATAGCAATGAAAGCTGAGTATTCACCTAAGATGCTGTCTATCTTAGCAATTACTCTTTGGTATAGAGAGGATGAATATAATGCTAAAAAAATTACTGAACTAGCCCTTAGTCGTCACCGCAGTGAATTAGATATATATAGCTCGAGAATGCAAAGTAATAGCCGTTCTGACGATTTACTTCTTATTCGAGCATCTGTGATAACAGAGTGTTTTGATGGAGCATGGTTAAGCAATAATGAACACATACTTAAATGGCCTACCGAATATATAAATGAGTTTATTACTGCTTTAAAAATTAAGGGTGACTTAAGATTATTAATCAAGTTGCATAGTAAGGTTACCAATGAAAACACTAAATATTTAATCGAAACTGCGACGATCATGTTAAGTATTGTGGAAGAGGTAGATTTAACAGCTTGGAAAGAATTTAATAATTTTAAACATAGTCATCTATCAATCTTATATAAGGAAGTAGGTAAAGTTAAACAACTACCAATCTCTACAATCTACAGTGTCGGGGGGGGTAATATAACGCCTAAAGTTTCTTACGATGAGTGGTTTTATGAAAGTTTACTTGTTCGCTTAAATGCCAGTGGTGACTTCTGCTGGCTTTCTGTAAACGTAGAACGTGAACGAATCGATCTGTCTAAATATTACAAACAGCTTTGTATTTTTGCTGATATGTTCTCTGAGATTTTTATAGAACACGGAGAAGTAACTTTTGATGACTTATGTTTCATGAGCACTGCTATAGAAGAAAGCACCTCAACAAATTGGAACATAAGGCGAGAAGATATTAAATTTAAGCGAGATTGGATACGTATCGCAGCAAATTGTGCAGTAGTGTTCAGTCGAAGTAAGATTGATTATACCATATTAAAAAATGCATTCGAAATTGATGTATTAGACATTGAATGGTTTAGGCTTTGGTACTATGAGAGTGGAGACAACTTACTTACTGATGAAGCTGTAAATCTATTAATTGAAAAAGATATTACTCACCAAGCTCATACATTAGAGGATACGAATGCAAGAACAAATAGAAATGTGGAACTAGCTTCAATTGCTTTACGTCATGCTAATTATGATTCGATGAAATGGCACACTAAGCTGTCATGGGATTACGTATTAGGCTATGTACACCATAAAGACATGACGATTAATGATACTATAGAAGCTATAGAATACATTGCGGATAGAGATCTTGACAAGGCTGTCAATTTATTAGAGCGGGTAGCTCCTTTAGCCTTTAATGTGTGCGAGTTTACTGATGGTGACCATACTCGGTTTGCTTTATCTGATATTGCTAGGATTAGCGCTAAATACAATATTTCTGCAATAGCTTCAAAATACAATCAAGAAGTCAATGACGGAGAGTGGTATCACGCAGATACTTCTCTTGAATACTTTTTGAAGTACACAGATCTTTCATCAATTTTCGCGAAAGCACTTTCTTTCACTGGGTTAACGAATGACCAGTTGAAAATCATATCGAGTCGAGCAGGTGATGGGGATTTATCTGCTCAAAATATAATTGACGAGTTAAACCGCTCTGGTATTGAAATTTCCATAGACGAAAATAAAGAAGAAGATGTAGCGAAGGATGAAAGTAAGTTAAATCCTGCTGATTATCTTCCTAGCCAATTTGATATTCTGTTAACTTGCCGACCTTCGAAAGAATTTTATTTAATGTGGTATAACTTCTGGCTTACTAGAGGAGAAGAGTCAGAGTTAGTAAATCATCTATATTCTATTTTATTGGAAAAAGAGCTAGATCTAGGGAATTCTAAATATCTTCTAGACCCTTTATTTGTTAGTTGTAGACAAATATATGGACCTCGGAAAGCGTTTAACGTACTTGTGAAAGCTCAAGTCGAAATGCGAGGTTGGTCTTCTTGGTATGAGACTTCAGAAGCTTCATTTGATAGACTTAAAAAGGTGGCTAAACATTATCCAAGCAGAGTTAATGAATTCTTGTCTAAAACTACCACTCAGATTGATCCTTGGAGCAAAGAGGTAGGTAATTTAATCATCCCTAATAAAACATTAGCATTCCTCTTAGCCGAAGCTAATAGAGTAGATGAAGCTAATTCATTAGCTTTATCAATGATTTGTGAAATTGAAAAAGAAACTGCTAATTTACCTTTAGTACAACCTAATTGGTCATGGGTGGTTGGGGAATCCGAAGATTTAAAAAATGCAAATATATTGATTAGTCGACTTGCCTGGCCTGTACCTAAAATTAAACTCCAAGTTGCTAGCCAAATAGCTGGTTTACTCTGTGACAAAACTCATACAGTTAACATCGAGAGGCTATTGCTTGCTGAATTAGCAAGAAAATTATTAGAATCAGAAGTTGTTGAAATACTAGTGGTATTCTGGTTGGCAAAGCAGAAAGGCTATGAAGCAAAAGAAAATATAGCTTTTTATATAAAAGCTCGCTCTAGACTCTCAGATATGATTTTAGATGTAATACTGTCGAAAATTGATGGCTATGGTGAATATGCAAAAGAACTCGTACCTGATTTTAATGATTATGCAAATGATTTTGGCTTTCAGAAAGCGCAAGGAACCGAAGTACCACTAGCTTTCCATTCTGAATTAGAAAATCTAGAAGAAAAAACTGGAATTCCTTTCTTGATTTTATATCACTCAGAATGGATAAGCAGTTGTGAGCGAATAAAACCTCGTTGGGATAATATTGATTATTTCCTGAGTAGTGATCGTAAAAGTACTGGTAATTTTTTTACTCGTAATAGTCATCGAGGTCGGTCAGCATTTCTCAATGTTCTAAATATAGCGGAAAACGTATTTGGCATGCCTCGTGATTATTCAGAATCTGTTTCTACTCTTGCTTTTCCTGTAGAGCCTGTATATGTAACATCTATTCAGAATAAGCCAGTTTGGCTACCTGAATGGGAGTTTGGTCAAGATGTATCTGAAAGTAATATACGTAAATATTTAGGTAATTGTATAACTAATTATAGTGAGGTTTTGGATCTTGGAGCGTTGTCGTTTCCTCTCAAGATTGATTCAAACAAGTGGATCGATATAACGATTCTTTTAGCGAAAAAAACAAATCAATATGATGTGGATTTTAATATATCACGTGGTGATATTGGATTTAGTTTTGGAGATAAACTAAGGACTGATTTACAATTTAAGATCAAACTTAGCTCTTACAGTAAGTATGATAACTGCCACCCATTATTTGGTACTATTCATCCTCTTACAAGGATAGGGTATTGGCAAATTGATCTTGAATCGAGAGGGCTGTATATACCGCTTACTGATGAAAAAATCAGCGCTAAGCATAATGCTTTTCAAACATCACTTTTTTTGGGTGAGAAACAGATTGCAGAATCTATATTTTGGCCTTCAGTACATTCTTTATCTCACCCCAAAAAAATCAAATCACTTTATGGCACGTGTACCATATTCGATCACAATAATAATGCATGGTTAGAAAGAGAGTTACAAGATAAGCCAGATATTTATCTCTGTTCTGTATCAGTTTTAACTCGAGAAAATCACTATGATGATTTCAATATTGATGAATATAATTTTAGTCTTGACCAGTACTAGCTAATGTTAATCAGGGCGAGGTAATCAGCTAAGTTCCCTCGTTTCCCCTACAAAATCTAATGAGTATTACCATTGATTAATATAATAACCTTAAGCTCTTTTTGTCCAATAACGAGCGAAAAACTGTCAGCCTCAGCAACGAGTACTGGTTATTTGCAATATCAGAGGTTATTTGAAGCCAAAAAATAGAGCTGATGATCTAACTCAGAAATGTCCAAAAACGAGTTTACCCGACCGTCCGCTACTCGCTCTAACCTCAACTATGTGAAATGGGTAGCCTAAAGATATTTATTGTTATAAATACTACGGCTTGTTTTTTACTATAAAAAAGTAGTTGGGCTTACGACTATAGATGACATAAGCCAAAAATATAGTCGAAAAGCATTGTTATGGCTGTTTAGTTAACTAGCGATGGATATATTTAAAGCACGGATCTCATTCCCATTTTTCGAATTTTTCTCGTCAAATTGGAACTTGATTATTGAGCCTGGATTTACATTCTTCCAATCTTCAGGGTTAATGAATTCACTTTTATGAACAAAAAACTTACTTTTATTATAATTAGCAAAACCATACCCTTGACCTTTAAAACATTTGGTAAGCTTGCCTTCGACACCTTCTAATTTCATCTTAAGAGTGAAATAAAAGCGATCATTAGTCTCTTGGGTAATATGGAAAATATCATCACAGCTTTTTATAAGTTTCTTGAGACTAGCAACTTGATAATTACGATAGTCGAAAGAGGGGTCAATTCGTTTGATTGCAGTTCCAAAATTCCCTAGGTAAGCTTCTCCATCAATTTCGGCACGGTTATATGCTTTAATTAATAAAGCCTCTAAATCAAGATCTTTGTCAGTTTCAATTATATCGTCAAAATCTATGTTATTTATATCGACAAAGTTTTCACAAGCCCTAATTAATCTCTTGGGTGATTTTTTCTCACCTATAACCATACTGTAAATACCGTATTCTCTTATACGTTGAGCTAAACTAGCGAAACCGCCATCACTGGTAACCAAACACACAGAGTTTATACGCTTGTTATTATTAATTAACTCTATTGCGTCCATAATCAAGGCATGGTCAGCATCATCTTTTTTAGTATAGTGAAACTGTTGTTTGGGCCGAGAGGCGGTTATCTCCAGAACATTCTCCCATGATTTACTGCAACCGTTCGTCCAGTCAGCGTATACCCACTTCAGCGCTACTGAACCGTGCTTTTCAACTTCGGCTAGCACCCGTGGAAAGGCTTCTGATTTAAAATTCTCACCATCAACTAAAACTGCAAATACTTTTTCCATAATATGTCCTGTTTATTCCTTTTATCAGGTTTAGTAAAACTTAATAAATCTATAATTTCAACTGTTTTCATTACAATTAATCAGTAATTTATAGCCCCTGAACTTTCGGTTTTAAAGCTGCCATCACTACACTTTAAGTCCAGTTATTTTTCATAAAAAGGTGATAAGTAATGTTACGGAGCAGAATTAGAATCCTACTTATTAAAACAAAGCTAAGTTTGACTTTTTATCAGTGTTCACTAATCGCCGTGATTAAGTTAATGCATAAAGTAAAAATAGATTTTTAATAAATAAATTACCAACAAAGGTTCTCTTTGATTGTATAGAACAATTACGCTGTTATTATATTCAATATTTGGTTTAACCTAATTAATTTAATCACATTTAATTATAGGGATATCTGTCCAACGAGTCGTATAATGTGGCGATAAGAAAGCCCGCTTCATATTCCAAGTCTGTGTTAGCTTTTCACTGCCTATTGATAAAGTTCCTACACCATAACGTTTATTTATAGTATCTAAGCATGCCATCATCTTAGGTTTATCCTCACTCACAGAGAACATATCGGCTTGTTGAAATGATTCACTTTCTAATTCTACCGCGCCTATACCGCAGCGATAAAAGCGCGTATTCGGTTTATAAATTTCATCAATGACCGCTGAAACAGCTTTAGCTATAACGCTGGTGTCTGATGTTGGTATGGGAAACTCATATAGAAGTGATTTTTTATAGTGCTCATCTTCATGTGGCGAGCTGGCCGCAAAAATAACTATACGCTTTGTTAATGACTTTTGTCTTCTGAGTTTTCGTCCAACAATGGCGGCATGTGTTACTAAGGCTGATTTTAACGTTGTTAAATCAGTGACTCTTTCACCAAAACTTCTAGTCGAGTATATTTCTTTTTTATCTTGTTTTACTTCATCCCAACTTAAGCAGGCAATACCATTTAATTCGCTGACCGTTCTCTCTACGACAACACTGAACATACGCCTCATTGCTTTAGGGTTTTGGCAAGCCAAGTCCCAGGCAGTATTAATTTGCATTAACTTAAGCTTTTTTCCTAAACGAGAGCCGATACCCCAGACATCAGTCACATCCATGCGCATAAGTATTTCTTTACGAGATTTTTCATCGTTAATAACGGCCACACCGTTGTACCCAGATAGTTTTTTTGCTGCATGGTTGGCCGCTTTTGCTAGGGTAGGTGTTGTGCCAAAGCCAGCCCCAACAGGTAAACCTGTTTCTCGCCACACAGCTCGGCGTATTGTATGTCCATAGTCAGCCCAGTCATTGATGATTTTAGAGAACCCCGTAAATCGTAAAAACGATTCATCAATACTATAAACATAATGGTCATCACAAAATCTGTTTATAACAGTCATCATTTTTTCACTTAAATCAGCGTAAAGCTCATAATTAGAAGAGCGAACCACGACATGGTGCTGTTCTAAATAGTTTTTAATCTTGAAGAAAGGCTGAAATTTAGGGATATTAAGCTTTCTTGCAATAGGGCAAATGGCGCAAATACATCCATCGTTATTTGTAAGTACTACAACCGGTTTTGAGCGAATCGAAGGGTCAAATACCTTCTCCGCGCTCGCGTAAAAAGCGACAGCATCTACGAGGGCAAACATCGACTGAGCTCTATTTTGTTTTTGTGTAAGCGGATACTGGTCGTGACTACACCTTCGAGCTTAAAGTCGTCTTCAGGTGAAACATAAACGGATTTGTAGCTTTTGGATGCTGAGATTAGCAGTCGGTTTGTTTTATCTATTATTTTACAAACAAACGACCCATTATAACTCGCAACGACTACATCGCCTGAACTTACATCTTCAGCTCTATCAACAACGAGCAAGTCTCCATCGAATATCCCTACATCTTGCATCGATTGACCTGAGGCCAGCCCTATGAATGTGGCGTTAGGATGCTTGATAATTAGCTCATCGATAGAAATGCCTAGCTCTGTGTATTCTGCTGCTGGGGATTCAAACCCCGAAATCCCTGCCTCAATAAAAATTGGAATAACGAACATACATACCTCAAACACTGTTTATATATACAGTGTAATTTAAGGTTGTGATTAAGCCAAGATTCTTTTTGTGAAGATGATAGCTTTATCAGAGCTGATGTAAGCAGATTACATGCTTTAATATTAAAAACCCTTTTAATAACAATTAGTAAAACTTGCTTCCGTTTGTTAAAATTTAGCGAAGGAATTATGAGCTTACTCAAAGCTTATTTTAATTATGGAATAATTTACTAATGACTTTAGTTAAAAACACTATTGTATCTTTTCTGATACTTAGCTTTATTACTGGCTGTTCAGCCTCTAGACACGCCATCATTGCCGGTGACTCTGAATTAACAGATGCTCAAGTGTGTCGAAACTACCTTAATGATAAAGATATCCTCACTAAAGGTTATGTCGCTGAGGATACTGATGAAGCGAACTATATTTACGCGCTCAACAAAGAAGTTAAATATAGAGCACTCACCGAATACAAATGTGAGATTTTAGCCGCGCAAGACAGAAAAAAAATCGCTCAAGGCGTTGTTGCAGCAGTTGTTGCGGTAGGTGTCGTCGTTTTAGCTGTTGCTGCGGCAGAAGCTGGCGGGTCAAATAACTATTCTTCTGGTTATGCGTGGGACCAGTTTTATGATGGTAACTACAACTTAGTTTGGCGTTGTCGAGATAAGTCTACCGGCCAATTTGCATATAACACCGCTTGCTCTGGGCAGTACAAAACTGACAATACTTGGACTGGTAAGTAACTTTTCCATTTAATTTAAAGAGTATAATATCTGAGCTCTACAACTAAAATTGTTAGTCACCACAAATGAGAGCTAGCTTATTAACTCATTTATTATATGTGACATATTTAAACCAAAATAGGTATCAAGAATCATAATGAAGGCATCCACAATTACACTGTTATCAATACTTATTTTCTCTGCTGCCTCTTCAGCAAATCAAGAAATCGACTCTTTCAGCAAAGCTAAACGACTTCTAGAAAAGCAGGTTTATAACAATCACCGCATTACCCTTTATTGTGGTGCGACATTTGATGCTAGTAAAAAAGTAACCGCACCTGAGGGTTTTTCTACAATAAAGTACGTCAAACGAGCTAAAAAAATTGAATGGGAGCACGTTGTTCCAGCAGAAAACTTTGGTCGGACTTTTAGTGAATGGCGAGATGGGCACAAGCAGTGTGTAAATAGTAAGGGGAAGTCATTTAAAGGGCGTCGATGTGCTGAAAAAGTAAATACAGAATATCGTTTTATGCAAGCTGATATGTTTAATCTTTATCCGGCCATAGGCGCTGTGAATGCTCTCAGAAGCAATCATAACTTTACTATGCTTCCAGCAGCTCAAAGCGACTTCGGACTTTGTGCGATGAAAATCGACGAGAGAAAAGCTGAGCCACCTGAAATAGCTAGAGGGAAAATTGCACGTACTTATTTGTATATCGAAAACGCCTATAAACGATACAGCATGAGTAAAGCACAACGCCAGCTAATGAATGCTTGGGATAAAATGCATCCTGTTGATGCTTGGGAGTGCACCAGAGCTTAGAAGATTTCAAAGCTACAAAAGAATCAAAATGATGTAGTTAAAAGCCGCTGTGAGAGTATGGGTCTCTAACTATATTGTTTTGAAGTACTGTATATTCAAATAAAACTTTCAAGCTTGTACATATCTGTATAAATATCTATATTAGAAACAATATTTAAAAGGAGTTTTTATGCGTCAAGAAATACATGAAGTAACTATTCAAGATATTGAAAACGATTTATTTCTCGTAACGGGCGACCGTGGTTTAGCTAAAGCCCAAGCCCATGCGTTTTCCATACATTATCGTGGAGAGATTATAGACTCGGTTAAGTATAAGCGGGGCTTTATTTCAGCTGACGACTTAATCTATTCACGCCATGTACGTTGGGAGCATATGAAAAAGCATGCTCAAAAGCTAGCCGCAAATATGGCGAAGGCTGGGCGCGGAAATAAACCAAAGAATACAGCAGCTCATCATATAGTGTCTTGGAATGATATGCGCGCAGCCCGTTCAAGGCTTAGATTAGCAGCGTTCGGTATTGATATTGACCATGAAGCAAATGGTGTCTATTTACCTCGGTTTCAAAAGCATGTTCCAATGGACATCCTCCCAGATGCTTATCCTCATTCGAAAATTCACACAGGAAAATATTACTTTAATATTGAGTTCTTACTTAATGAAACGATAGCTGAGGGCCTAGGTCGACAAGGTATTATCGAAACGTTGAAAGAGATAGGTGAAGAACTTGCGGATGGTACATTTCCAATTACTACATTATTGACACAAGGTAATGCTTGATGACAGACAAATTTAATAAAGTATACAGTGTGAGTGTCGAGCCTGATGAGTTTCTCTTACTTAATGAAACGGGGTTCGAACAAACAATTCAATTGACCGAGGGCCAGTTGTTAATGTTCGACGGTATGAGCATGAGAGACAATTGGAGAGAGTTGGGCGTTGATTGGTTGGTAGAGCCTAGTATTGCCCACCAAAACTTAAAAAAACCTGATATAGCCGGTTTGGGTGCCTCAACAATTGTAGTATCCCCTAAATATTCACCTTTATTTTTAAACGGTTTTAGCAAAAACGTTGAGCTGCTTGAATGCAATTTAGAAGGTGAAAAGTGGTTTGCATTTAATGTTGTAGGCTTTGAGAAAGCCCTTAGTGAAGAACACTCCATTCGAAATATCAAAAATGGTAAACCAAGTAGAATTAGAAAGTTCAAAAAGATGGTATTCGACAAGAGTGCGATTGAAAATCCTGAATTATTTAGAGTACGAGAAGCTGGACTTCGATACTTTACTACAGATGCTACAAGTAGCTTATATAGCATCGTTCAAGAACACGGGATAAAAGGGTTGTACTTTCATGAAATAGAAACAGTATAACATCAGTGTCTAACAAGCTATGAGAAGTTCACTAGATACCGGCTAGCTCATAATCTTAAGGTACAAAACGGAAGTAAACTTCCGGTTTATAAGATTATATTGCTATATTTCGGAAGCAAACTTCCGTTTTTAGGGCTTCGTAGTTAGTTATCGGAAATATACTTCTGTTTTTTGAAAGCGTTAAACTAGATTGCTATATGAGCTGCATATCGGGGTATTATGTGAACGAGTAGCAGACGGTCGAGCAAACTCATTATTGGACAAGAACATGCTAGAGTATTAAAATAATAATTCCCAATATGGAGCTATTCGTGAGCCATACACCTTTTCTTCTACTGTATTATTTCGCTTTGCTAATTTAGTAAATTAAAAGGTTTAGTAATAAAAAAGCTAACATAAATGTTAGCTTTCAAACTTGAATTTAGCTGCTCTAATTATAAGAACAGGTAGGGCAAGGCTTAGAAATAACACTCTCTCTCCAAGCGCCCGAAAAGTTATTGTATCTCCACACTTCGGTAGAAACTTTATCATTTGTTGACTTCTTGACAAACTCAACTTGGAAATCTGTGTACTGACTTATGCCTGCATTAACTGCACCTTGATAAACACTAAGACTCAATGCAATACCTCCTCCCGAAGTTGTTCCACCACTACATGCTTCTTCACAGAAAATTGTTATTGTTTCCATATCTTCATCTGTATCGAAAGTAGTAATACCTCCACTGAAAAGATCTGAATCAAAAACGACAGCCATATGAGCAATAAATGGGTCTAACTTTGATACTGGTATACCAAAATAGTTCGCAAATTTTGTTTTTTGCTCATTCATAGCTTTATTCAATTCTTTTTCTGAATAATTCTCCGGCGAAATAAATTCAGGAACCTCATAAATTAGTTGCATATCAGGAGTAGATGAACCTGAGTTTAATCTCATGAATTGATCTGTAGCGTATTTATAGGCTTTTTCAGATAACCCCAAAGTTTTACTGTTATTAACTATATTACTTTTTATTTGTGATACTGGGTTATTGGGTTCAATTGTTGTTTTCGCATTAACACTAAAAGTACCAACAAAAAGAATTACAGAAGCTAGCTTATAAAAATTTGTCATATTAGAGTCCTTAATAAATTGACAATATGTTCACCATTGAACAAAAATAAAGCTATATTAACATTTGTTAATTGTCAATATAGGAACAATATTTACTTAACAAGCTTCTAATCGTAAGTTCCTACACTTGTCACAGACTCGGTCTAAATTGCCCCCTGTTCTTAGTAGCTATAATGTCAAAAATTAAGAAACTTACTAGAAGCTTTACGTTAGTATGTTTAGTTTTCATAGGCTCGGCGGGTATTACCAATCATCGTAGATTGAAAATGAATCATAGTTTCTTCCTCAAGACTCATCATTTTAGAGTGAATTTTAATCGTTAAAGGCCAGCACTAACTCGTTAAGGGGCAAAGGCAGCTTGGGATTGCTGCCTATATTAAATTAACAATCCGTTTCTCTGGATATCTTAATTGCATCTTCAATTTCAATTCCGAGATATCTGATGGTGTTATCAATTTTTGTATGGCCAAGCAGTAACTGAACGGCCCTTATATTTTTGGTTCGAGCGTAAATCAATGTCGCTTTGGTTCTTCGCATTGAGTGAGTTCCATAAAGGTCAGAATCAAGTCCTAATTGCTCAGCCCAACTCCTGATAATAGACCTGTAATATGAATAGCTTATTGGTTGATTAGAGCGGCGTAAACTCCGGAACAAATAATCTTTAGGTTGCAATTTAACTTCTTGAACCCAACGGCTAATACTTTGTTGTGTTCTCGGCGTTATCTCAAATTGAACTTCGATCCCTGTTTTCTTTTGTGTCCATTGCACCCTCTCAAAAACTTGATCTTGGGTAGCGACATCTCGAACTTTTAAAGACAGTAAATCACATGATCTTAATTTACTATCTATAGCCAAATTGAGTAACGCTAATTGCATCAAGTTGTTTTGAATTTCGATTCGAGTGCGAATACGCCAAATCTCTTCAAGCTTGAAAGGACGTTTCACACCAGTAGCATTGTGATTTAGTTCTGGTTTCATAGTGACCTCCTATTTAAAAGTTACTATGAGGATAGCGAATGTATTACTGATTAGGGTTTAGGCAGTTATGAGTTAGAGTCGACGGGCGGTTCGCTGCCATGAGCAGACTGAAGATCTTTAATGTCTGAAATCAAGATTTGGGTGATGCCAATCATACTCATTGCTAGGTCACAAAAAGTGGAACGCCAAGAAAAGCTCGCATGGATAGTCGCCTGTTTGTTTATTAGTTAGTTTTATTTACTCTTATTTATGTTGATTGCACCACTTAAGCCTAATCAAAAATAGTAATTTGGTCTTGTTCGCGTGTTAAATTAGGTTTTGATTAATGGCTTTTATAACGGCCTGAGTGCGGTCTTTTACGTCTAATTTGGCAAGAATTTGTGACACATGGTTACGAATAGTCCCCTCAGAGTTATTTAATTTTTTGGCAATCACTTTGTTTGGCATACCTAAAGACAAACACTGCAATACGGTTTGTTCTTTGTCCGTTAAGCTGAGCTGAGGGCTTAGTTGCTTTTTGAGTAAAAAATCAGTCACCGCACTTTGCAATACTCGCTCACCTGCAACGACCTGCTTGATAGCGCTAATGAGTTCTTCAAGTTCAATGTTTTTAAGCACATACCCACGAGCACCTAGATTAAGGGCTTTGACTAATACATCACAATCTTCAAATGTGGTGATGATCAGCACAGGGGTTTTATCACCCTTTTCACGCATTTTTTGCAGCACGCCGAGCCCATCTAAATTCGGCATTCTCATATCGAGTAAAGCAATGTCAAAACTATGCTCAGCTAATAGTGTAAGCGCTTGCAAGCCATCTTCAGCTTGGGCTTCGATATTAATGGCGCTATCAAGGTTAAGTAAATTAGCGAGGCCTAAACGAACTAATGTCTGATCTTCAACTAGTAGGCACTTTATCATGGCTTTTTTCTTCTAAATTTAGTGGTAGTGTCATGGTATTGATCAGTGTTTCTTGCTCAAGGTGTTGTGAAAATTCACCGCCAAATTGTGCCATTCGCTCATTTAATCCTGCTAATCCGTTCCCTTGTTTTGGTAAATGGGTCTCTGGTTGATTGTGATACGCTTTTGCAACTAACAGCAGCTGTTCGCCAACGTGGGTGACATTTACATGCAAAGTAAAATGGTTTGCTTGGGTATGTTTAAGGGTGTTGCTGATCATCTCTTGGGAAAACCGCAATACACAAAGGGCGTAGTCTTGAGGGAGCTGCTCTGTCTCCTTACTTAGTTGGAGATCACAGTGTAAATTAGGTGTTAGTTCGCAAATGGCCTCAAGAGCTTGCTTAAGTATCGTTTTGTCATTGCGTTGAGTGGAAACGATTTCGCGCACCTCAGCCAATACTTCTTGGCTAAGTTGGTGGCAAAGAGAGAGGGTTTCAACGGTGGCTTCATTTGCTGCTCTTTTAGCAAAATCTAAATTAATGCTGAGCGCGGTAAGCTTATGGCCGAGTGAGTCATGGAGCTCGCGTGATATATTTTGTCGCTCTTGCACTGCATGCATCACCCCCATCATGTGTTGGGTGGCTTTTAACTCTTTGTAGTTTTGGCGGGATTGGTAATGTGTATTTAAACTTTCGACAATCCGGCGACTGACAAACCAATTCATCAAGCAAAAGAAAAACCAAATTGTAAACGTGATCCAAGGAATGCCATTTTCCCAGCGCGAATAATGCGTTAAACCATAAACCAGCATGGCGGCCACAACACAAGCGAATATTTTAGGGAGCGAAAAATGAGGACTAAAAACCGCTGTGAACATCACTAGGTGGATAAAAACTAAGGACGTTGAACTCAGTTGTATCATTGCCAAAATAAGCAGGAAATAGCCAAGTGCTACGCCGTGAACAAATTTGTTAGGCTGTTTTAACACATACAGCAAAATAGCTAAAATGGAACCACTTACTATGATTTGCAAATATAGCGCTAATTCTGAGTTGGTATAATAGGCACACGCGGATGTCACCCCAAGCCACGATGCCAATGTTGAGAAATGCCAATCGGTTGTATGTCGTATAGTTGATTCCATTACTGTGGCCATATTTTTTAGCAATTATTGCAGAACTCGCGTTGTAAAAACAGTGACATCTGTCATAGCTCGGGCTATGAGCTTTGTGACTAGTGCCATTATGCCTCATTCATTTATGCTTTATTAATAAAAATTAGTTGGGCACATTAATGAATAAAGACAGTCGATTACATTACATTGATAATTTACGCAGCCTCGCGCTATTGCTTGGCATCGTATTTCATGCCGCTTTAGCCTACAGTCCGTTCTTTAGCAATATTTGGTTTACGGCAGACCCAAGCACATATGGTCTATTTGATTATATTACGCATACGCTGCACTTATTTCGGATGCCGTTATTTTTTATTATTGCAGGATTTTGCAGTGCACTTTTAATAGATAAATCGAGCAACGCGCGCTTTTTACATCATCGCAGTAAACATATTCTACTGCCTTTTATTGTATTTTTACCGTTAAGCTTTGCCGTTTACTACCATGCCTTGAGTTTTGGAGCTGGTATAGCTAATCCAATACCGCCGATTTTTGCTGTGTTTAAAGTTATTAAAGAGCCTGTTGTTAGCACTATGCACTTATGGTTTTTGTGGAACTTATTCCAGTTTTGCTTAATTCACTGGTTGTTGAAAACAACTGACTTATTAGGCAATAAATTCGATGCGCTTAGCGTCCACCCTTTATTTATGTGGGTTGTACTTCCCATCGCGTTAACGTTTTCATTAATGGGGCAATCTATTCCATTTCCTGCTCCTGATAAACTCACGCCACAGTTATGGTCGTATGGTTTTTACGGCAGTTTTTATTGGTTAGGAGTGGGACTTTATAAAAAACAGCTGCTCATTTGGTCATATCATAAGTACTTATGGCCTCTTATTTTGGGTGTTGCAATATCACTGACTGGTTACTTTTCTTTATTACCAGCCGCACCAAGCTTAGATGAAGTGATTGCCGCCGCAACAACAGGTTATTTTGCCGCAGCGGGAGAGCTACATGTATTGCATGTTTTATCACAAGGACTGAGTGTTATTTTGTTAACCGCCATAACGTTTTTACTTGGCCATCGTTTTTTAAATCACCAAAGTAAGCTCAGCCGCAGCATTTCAAATGCGTCATATTGGGTTTACTTGATACATGTGCCGGTATTGATTTATATTCAGATTCCATTGATTAATACTAATTTGCCAGTTTTAGTAAAGTTTATAGTTAGCGTGGTGGTTACATTACTTATAGGTCAAATAAGTTATTTATTATTAGTTAAAAATAAGTGGTTGGGCGCATTACTTAACGGTAGGCGAACCAAGAAAAGGTAATACAGTCAGCTTAAATGTCGTCACTTGGTAATGACTTAAAAGTGACAAAACTGACACATTAATAGCTACATAAAGGAATATTATTATGCAAGCAATAACAATCAAATCGACAACCGCCACGATTCAACAAGGGGCGATTAAAGCCGACGGCAAATTTTGGCTAACCAACACTGATATTCATTTTGCACCGTTTAATGCACAATTTGGGTTAGGGCCTTATACGTTTTCACGGCGTGAAATTATAAAAGTGAGTAAGTGCACTGGTAAAGTTGCGGGTATTTTGCCTTATACACATGATGCAATTGAACTCGTATTAAAAGATGGCAATAAATATCAATTCATTGTGTCAAACGCAGATGAATGGATTAAATTACTTACTCATACTGCATAGCGCAATCGCTGGTAATTCATCCAAATACCTATTGTTTTAATGTACCTAATAATGCACGATAAAAATATGACGCTATTTTAATTTGGTACTCAGTGAAGTACATGGATTTAATAAATGCGCTTTTGCTTAAGCTCGGATTGGATAAAAAGCTCATCCACTCATCGTGTTAGGGAAAAACTATCAAACAACAATAACGCGGTAGTTAAGCCGCTTGAGTTATATTGTTTTTCGCCTGATGCGTATTTCGACGATATAACCCCTGTTAACGCATTGGTGAGAGCGCTGAGTAGTGCAAATGCCGTTGTTTGGGTTGATAATCGCTCTGAGCCTTCGCTTGTGTTGCCACTATTACAAAAGCTCGTGCCCATTCGTTTTGAAAAAGCCAACGAGGATCAAATCTTGACTTCAGACATCAAAACTTTTGATTGACTGCTTCGCTCAAAGCCGACCTATAGAGTATTTGCGTTAACTCATAAAGGGGCAGAAACGAGTTACGCTTGAGTGTCCGCTGGCACAGAGCCGTCCTTCGGCTCTAACTCATTTTGTCCAAAAACGAGTTTATCCGACCGTTGGCTTCACGCTCATTGCAGTCTGTCAGGGGGATGTGACCAAACTACCAGAACAGATATGAGCTAGTACAAGTTATCATCCTGATAAAATGTGTTTTGAGTGTTATTGCCCTAATTTTTAAATTATCGATTCACGCTTATCTTTCAGTTGTTGTTTTATTTTTTCAAATTTTTCTTCATCTAGATTATATTTTTTAATAAAAAAATAACCTACGATTGCAGAGCCTACTGTACCAACAACCAAAATAACTCTCATAAATAAAATTGAGGTAGTTGACTGGTTTACCCCTAATAATGCTTCGAAGCCGATTAAATTGAGAGCTAGTCCAGAACCAATTGTAGCTATTGTGCTTGCAATTGCGATGATCCAATACTGTAAAGAAGCGAATAGCCCCTCTCTGCGGGCGTTATTTTCAAGCTCATCTACATCCATCTGATCAGCAATCATAGAAGAAATAATTACACCGATACAAGGCCAAATTGAGCAACATAATATGGCATCTAGAATTAACCACCAATCATTACCAGGTTGATAGATAAACCACTTGGCGATTCCACCAATAATTGTAATTCTGTAAGACCATTTTATGGTATTTACTTTTCCAATACGTGTTGAAAGTTTAGTCAATATATATATTGCGACTAGACCTGCAATTGCATATGAACTAGACAGTATTCCTTTTGAGGTCGCGCCTGCTAAAACGTTACCATCGTTCATATAATATACTAATACATAATAATCCATACTTGCGGCAAAGCTACCAACTGTCAACTGCACTGCAATCAAAATAAGTAATATTTTCATATTTTTATTTTTAATAATTGCTTTCATACTTGACAATAAAGGTAGCTTTTTATTTATTTCTGTTTTTTTATAATCACGCTCTTTAAGGAAGAGGGCTGGGAGCATCCCAAAGCAACCTAAGCAAATTATGGCAACACCCCAGCCAACATATTGCATACCTAAAATTACCCCTCCAAAGATACTAAGTTTTGCTAAAGGAAAAATCCAATGGTATGTAATCCCGCCTAATTTCAAAAAATAAGTTACAAAAGCCATCACCTTAGTCCGTTCGTGGTAGCTGTCAGAAGCCTCATACGCTAAGCATTTCATTGGTAAAGTCCAAAATGTATTAAATACATAAAACAAAAGAGCCATCAATGAAAAATAATATAGTTGTAATGGTTCATTCCATTGCACAGGCACCATCCAAATTAAACCAAATGCGATACAAGATAACCAAGGAAATACGAATAAAAAAGGTCTTCTTCTACCGTAAGGCGTTTGTAATTTATCTGACCAATAACCAACTAATGGGGAAATAAAACTAGCTACTAGTACAGGAGCTTTTATCGCCAGAGCTAAGAAAAAAGGATCTACACCTAATGTCATTTGATAATATGGTATGGCTAAGATTCCAATACCTTGGTGAGAAAAGAAAATGCCTAAAAAACCAATCCCTAACAATATTTTATGTTTAAGTAGCGCATCTTCATTTTTTGATTGAAACATAGTATCTCTCTAATACTTCACCAGCTTGTACTTTAATTTAAGACAGATGGTATATTAATTTTTTATTTGAAAAGGGATAAATTATGGGATAACGTTAGCATAATTTATTTACCTTAACTATTCTCGGAGAATTTGAACTAAATGGTAACAATAAAGGATGTTGCGCGCGTAGCTGATGTTTCACCTTCAACTGTTTCTCGAGTAGTGCGTGGGGAGGGGAAGGTAGGTAAGAAATGCAGAGCTAAAGTACAAAAAGTAATCGATGAAATGGGTTATAGACCTAATACTAACGCTAGAGCATTAGTCAGCAGGAGGTCTGAATTAGTTGGTATTGTAACTCCAGCACTTCACAAGCCGTTTTTTGGTTCTATAGCTTTTGGGGCTGAAAAAGCTGCTAGGAAAAAGTCATTTCAAGTGATGATGCGAAATTCGCATAACGATCCTGAGCACGAAATTGATGCTATCAACTCATTTCGAGAGCATGGTTGTGAAAATGTTATTTTACATAGTAAATCCGGCTCCGTTGAATCTTTGAAAGAGCTAGCAGAAAAAATCCCTGGGTTGGTATTTATAAACCGATTTATACCTGAATTAGCATCTAGATGTGTTTGGCTTGATAATGTATCTGGGGGCCGTATGACTGCAGATTATCTATACAGTAAAGGTCACAGAGATATCGCTATAGTTAGCTTAAGGCTAAATGATGATCAAGAAGAGCGAATTCAAGGTGTAAGCCAGTTTTTTCAATCAAAAGGTATCCCAATACCTCAAAGTAATATTATTGAACGCGATTCAGCTAAAGAGATTTTTACAAACATCGAAGAGTATTGTATCTATGCCGTTAAAGAGCTGTATAAGAGAGATGCAAAGTTTACAGCTATAGTTGCATATAACGATGAAATGGCCGTTTGTCTTATGAACGCTTTATTTAATTTTGGTAAAAGAGTGCCTGAGGATGTGTCAGTTATCGGGTTTGATGATCTTGATATAGCACACAAATGCCGTCCTGCCCTGACTACTATTCGCTATCCTATTATTGAGATGTCTGAATACGCGACAAGTCTATCGTTACAAATGACATTAGAAAAAGAAAACATTGTTCAAAGAACACATTTGTTCATGCCTACATTGGTTGAACGTCAATCAGTTAAAGAAATTAATATTTAGCGCTCTTAAACTAATTTTAAATTAATTATTCTCTACCCAGTTTATTTACCTTCCTATTGAGGGGTTTCGATACCCCTCTATCGTGTGTATTCACCAATGTAATGTTTTGTAAATATTTATTCTCTATTTAGGTTCTAAGCAATATAAATCAATAACTTATAGTTTATAGGTTTTTAATTGGTTAATGTAATGTTGACATTCATCACTATTAAGATTAACTTTTAGGGATAACGTTATCCCTTTGAGTCGATGTAGGAATGATATTTTGAACTTTAAAATAAATAAATTTAGGCCGTTGAGAGTATTAATTATGCTACTGAGTATTATCAGTGCAAGCTCTTGGGCCAATGATGATAGAGTAAGCTTTAATAGTGGATGGTTATTCTCTAAAGGTGATCATATTGATGCGGCTAAGAGTGAATTTGAAGATTCAAGATGGAGAAAGTTAGACTTACCGCACGATTGGGCTATTGAGGGACCATTTGATAAGGCGTATAGCGCCAGAAATGGTGGTCTGCCTGTATTTGGAACAGCTTGGTACAGAAAGCATTTTACTTTACCAAAATCGACCCTTGGCAAATCAGTTTCTATTACCTTTGATGGCGCAATGTCGAACACTGAGGTTTTTGTTAATGGAAATAAAGTTATTAGTCGGCCATTTGGGTATATTGCTTTTGAATTTGATATCACGCCTTATCTGAACAGCCCAGGCGATGAAAATGTGATTTCAGTAAAGTTATCACCTGAAAACTATTCAGCTCGTTGGTACTCTGGGGCTGGTATTTATCGTAATACCTGGCTTGAGATTAACGACAAAGTGCATATCAAACAGTGGGAAACATTTGTTTCAACTCCAACAATTACAAAAGATAAAGCAATTGTCGATTACAAAACCACGGTTATTAATACCGAAAAATCGTCTCAACCTGTTGTTATAAAAACAAGTATAAAATCAGCTGAGGGTGTTGTGGTAGATGAAGTGGCTCAAAACACTATATTACCCGCAAATAGTGAACACAAAATCCAACAGCAACTTAAAATTAGTCAACCTAGGTTATGGGACACTGAAGATCCATATAGATATACGGTAGTTACTACCGTTGTAAAAGATGGTAACGCTGTTGATGTTAATTCTGTACCGTTAGGTGTTCGAAAAATTGAGTTTAAAGCAGATGATGGCTTTTGGCTCAATGACCGAAGGGTTCAAATTCAGGGGGTTTGTTTACACCACGACAATGGGCCGCTAGGTGCTATTGTTAATACGCGTGCTATCGAAAGAAAGCTAGAAATAATGAAAGAAATGGGTGCTAACTCTGTTAGAACTTCTCATAACCCTCCATCACCAGAACTAGTTGAATTAGCTGATAAAATGGGTATTTTATTGCAAGTTGAAGCTTTCGATATGTGGGAAATTGAAAAACCTGCTGTAGTAAATGGATACAATAAGGATTTTGAACAGTGGCATGACCGTGATTTACGAGACATGATCAAACAATACCGTAATAACCCTTCAGTAATCATGTGGAGTATTGGTAATGAGGTTATGGAACAGCGTAAAGATGACGGTTGGAAAGTTGCTAAAAATTTACAGCGTATTGCACATGACGAAGACCCTACTCGCTTAGTAACCAATGGCTTGAGCATGTACCCTGACTTTATAGATAAAGGCATGGCGCAAGAAATGGATATTGTGGGTCTAAATTATAAGGCTTATAAATATCAAGAAATTAAGCAGGCACACCCCGATTGGATAATTGTTGGAACGGAGACATCATCTGTTGTCAGTACACGTGGTGTGTATCATTTCCCGATTGAGAAATATAATAAGCATGAGTCTAAATATGTCACAAGTTTTGATGTGATCACCCCTCCTTGGGCTTATATCCCTGATCTAGAATTCGAAAATTTAAAAAATAATCCAAGTGTTATGGGCGAGTATATATGGACAGGTTTTGACTATATTGGCGAGCCTACGCCTTACGGTGGGCGTGATCATGGAAATAAGTTTTATTGGAATCAAGATTGGCCAGCACGAAGTTCATCATTTGGGGCTGTTGATTTAGTTGGATTTAAAAAAGATAGATTCTACCTTTACCAAAGCCAGTGGACAGACAAACCAATGGTACACGTATTACCACATTGGAATTGGTCCGAAAAAGTTGGTGAAACAATCCCCGTTTTTGCATATACAAATGCTGAAGAGGTTGAATTATTTGTAAATGGTCAATCTCAAGGAAGAAAACGAAAAGGTGAAGATAAAGTACGCTTACCAGTCAGCCTACGTTACGACAAGTCGGTTAAATACTTTGATTCTCCTTATCGGCTGCGTTGGGACGTTGAGTATCAACCTGGTGAGATTAAAGTTGTGGCATATACAAACAATAAAGTGGTTTCTGCTAAAACCATTAAAACTGCTAATAAAGCAGCTCAAATAGCGCTATCCCCTGATAGAAAAGTGCTGAGCGCAGATGGTTATGATCTATCTTATATCACCGTGGAGATTACAGACACTGACGGTAATTTAGTTCCTGATGCCGATAATAAAATCAATTTTAAAGTAGAAGGTGCTGGTGAAATTATTGCGGTTGGAAATGGTGATTCGGCAACAACAGCCCCATTTCAAGCTGATTATCGCCATGCCTTTTACGGTAAGGCTATGTTAATAGTTAAAAGTAATAAAGGCATGGCTGGGGAAATAAAAGTGACTGCTAGTGCAGAAAAATTAATTTCAAGTTCAGTTGTATTAGTTAGCCAGTAAGCAGATAGCCCGTGTTGCAGAGGTAGCCAATATTTGCCTAGCTGCGATTGGCTGATTAATAGTGGAAGGGAAAAGCATTACCTTAGAGTAGTTAGCTGAGGAATGTTTTCTTGGATGGAAATAACAAACGGTTCTGTATTTCAATATATCGATACATTTAATTGTTTGTATCGTTTTTTATAAAAGGCCTTTTATGTTACTTAGAATTTTTTTACCAATAACAATGCTAATTACAGTTAGCGCACACGCTAATGTAGAGGTGAATACCTCAAAAAGTATTAAAAATATAGATAAAACTAAATTAGCAGTTAATCAAAAAAAACCGACAAACATTTTGTGGATTTATATGGAGGATCAAAATCCGTGGAATAATGCTTGGGGGGATTACACTGTATCAACACCAAATATTAAAAAATTTGCAGATCAAGGCGTTCGTTTTACAAATACACACCAGCCCGCTCCAGTCTGTTCTGCAACACGTTCAGCATTAATTACAGGGCAATATCAAACAACCTTGGGCCTTCAGAATCATCGTTCTAGTCGTGCCAGTTACAATGCCACTTTTTTACCAAAAGGATATAAAACGGTTCCAGAGCTGTTTGTTGATGCTGGATACCAGACATTTAATATTGGTAAAGATGATTACAATTTTAAATATGATCGTAGCAAACTTTATAATGCTCACGAAGGAAAAGCGGGTTTTCAAGGTGCACATGACGGCACTAAATTTGATTGGGCTAAAAGCCTTAAAAATAAACCTTTTTTTGGTCAGATACAGCTACAAGGCGGAAAGCATCATAACTTTAAGGGTAAAGATGTTCCTCAAGTCGACCCAGATAAAATGACGCTTCCACCTTATTATGCAGATACCCCAGCAACACGCGCTGAATGGGCAAAGCATTATAAAACTCAAGTTTTATCTGATATCGAATTAGGTCAAATTTTAAAAGAGTTAGATGACAATAATATATTAGAAAACACTGCAATTTTTTGGTTTTCAGATCATGGCATGCTATTACTTCGCCACAAACAGGAGCTTTATGAGGATGGCGTAAAAGTACCTTTAATTATCAGTTGGCCTGCAGGTAAAGAGCTATTAAAAAGTAAAGGTGCTGTAAGAAATGATTTGATCAGCGGTTTAGATATACCAGCAACCAGCCTTGCTTTAGCCGGTATTGACATCCCTTCTTATTATGACGGTAAGAATGTTTTTTCTGAAGAGTTTTCAGGTCGAGATTACGTTATTTCAGCCAAAGATCGAATGGATTATACATTTGACAGAGCGAGAAGCGTACGAACTGAAAAATACCGTTACATACGCCAATATCATCCAGAGCTTTCGAGCGCTCAACCGCAATACCGCGATAAAAAACAATACTCTATAGAGGCTCGTGCTTTATATGAAGAAGGTAAGCTAACCCCAGTGCAAGCAGCATACTATTCTCCGACAAAGCCGGTAGAAGAGTTATATGATCTGCAATCAGACCCTGACCAAATTAAAAATTTAGCTGCATTGCCTAAGTATAAAAAAGAGCTCTTACGTCATCGCCAAATTTTACTCGATTGGATTGCCAAAACAGACGACAAGGGTGCATATCCAGAGTCTGAGCGAGCAGTTAAAGAAGTGCTTGATATATGGGGTAAAAATTGTGTAAGTACTCAATGTGAAAGCTATCGGTTACACCATCCTGATTCAGTAAATATACCGGGTGATAAAGTGTATTCACCAATCCAATGGCCAGCCTACATGCCAAAGCCAAAAACACCATACTATAGCGAAATAGAGCATATATACCGAAAGAAATTTCAGTAACTTAGGAGCTGAATGCTCAGAAATATTAATTCTGAGCGTTCAATTAAGGTCATAAACACAACCCATAAAAATTGAGATGTAAGAATGAATTATAAAACTAAAGTAATCCCCTTAATTTTAAGTGCTTTACCGCTGCTTTCTATGCAGTTGTACGCTAAAGAGGTTTTAACTTTTGAACCGGTAGCGCAGGATATGACCCCGATTATTCGCAGCGCTCTGAAAAATGTAAAAGATAAAGATTTAAAAATTGTATTTAAGAAAGGGACTTATAAGTTTTTACCTGAATATGCATCAAGTGAGTACCGACGAATTACCAATCATGGTAATGGATTAAAAAAAATAGCTTTTTCTTTAGATGGTTTTGACTCAGTTGAAATTGAAGGTGCTGGCTCTGAATTTGTTTTTCATGGGCAAATAGCGCCGTTTGAATTCTATAATAATAAAAGCGTTAAAGTGAGTAACATTACTATTGATTGGGATATACCGTTTACGTTTGTAGCTGAAGTAATGGCAGTAAATGAGAAACTAGGATATCGAGACGTAAGGCCTGTTAAAGGCGATCATCAGTGGGATCTCAAAGGGGGCAAAATTCGGTTCCCGAATGTTGATGGATTTAGTTATAACTATTTAGGCTCTACACTTGCTTGGGATAAAAATGAAAAGCGAGTTGTTCATGGTGGTATAGACAGTAAAAGCAAGTCAGATAACGTAGAAGACTTAGGAAATGGGGTTTTAAGAATTCATGAAAGACTTAAAGATTATCCTCCTGTTGGTTCGTTAACAAGCTCAAAAGGCGATAGAGAAACGCATCGGTACGCACCCGCTTTTCAGGTAAAAAATTCTAAAAATATAGTGTTTGATAATGTAGTTATACACCACGCTTTAGGAATGGGGTTTTTATTTGAAAAAAGTGAGGACATACAGATTTTAAACTCAGGCGTTTATTTACGTGATGGTTCAGAGCGCTTAATTTCTACAACGGCTGATGCAACTCACTTTGCTAATTGTAAGGGCGATATTTTAATAGAAAATAGTCGTTTTGAAAATATGCTAGATGACGGCGCAAACGTACATGGCACTTACACCATAGTTGATAAAATAATCGATAGTCACACCGTAATGGTCAAATTTGGTCACTTTGAGCAAACAGGGTTTGAGTTTACCGGTCAAGGTGATGAAATTTGGTTCATACACCAGCCAAATACCAAAAGAGAAAGTGTAAATACAGTTGAATCTGTAAACGTGATCAATGAAGCTTATACGCAAATTAAGTTTAAAAACAGTTTGCCAAAACAGCTCGCCAAAGGTGACTTGCTAGAAAACAAAACGTGGAACCCTACTTTCACAATGCTTA
The DNA here is from genome assembly GCF_900239935.1 of Pseudoalteromonas carrageenovora IAM 12662. Lineage (NCBI taxonomy): Bacteria > Pseudomonadati > Pseudomonadota > Gammaproteobacteria > Alteromonadales > Pseudoalteromonadaceae > Pseudoalteromonas > Pseudoalteromonas carrageenovora. The sequence goes on along the minus strand of NZ_LT965930.1, from coordinate 88,376 downwards.
AAACCATCATTAAAAACCACCGCGCGCGTAATGTAGTTTTAAAAACACCATTAAAAACGGTTATTGAAGAGAATTTCTTTTCATCAATGATGTCATCAATTTTGTTTCGTGGAGAAACTTTCTTTTGGTACGAATCAGGTGCAGTAGAGGACGTACTAATAAGAAACAATACTTTTGACTATGTAGCTTATGCAGGGAAACCTCATGCGGTTTTAAACATAACACCAAGACTAAGCAAAAGTTTTAATCAAGATGAGATATACGATCGCAACATTCGATTTGAAAATAACACAATAAATAGCTTTGGTAATCGTATTGTTTGGGCTGATAGAGTTGGCGGTTTAACGGTGTCGGGTAATACGATTAATAGTAATATTAACCAGCCTGTATTGCATCCAGATAGCCCACTTTTTGAGTTTGTTAACAGTGAAAATATTGAACTTAAAAACAATACTTATAATGGCAAAGTACAACGAGTGCTTATCGTTGATGATAGCTCTAAAGGCACTTTAATAGACGACGGCTCTATTAAGTAACTTCAATCAAATTATATGACAAGGATCTTTTATGTTTATTTCTGTCGTTAAATTCACTTTGATTTTATCTTTATTTCTATTTAGCTTGTGCACTATTGCAAATGATAAAGTGATAGATGTAAGCGACTTTGGCGCGATTAAAGATACAGGGTCCGACAGTACTCATAGCTTATATAAAGCTTTGCAAGAGGCTAAAAAAATCGGTGCAACAAAAATCACTTTTCCTAAAGGTCGGTACGACTTTTATGAAGAGCGAGCCGCCGATAGATTAATGTATATAAGCAATAATGACCCAGGTATTAAACGTATTACATTTCCTTTGTCATCATTTAATAATCTTGAAATAGATGGAAATAACTCTACTTTTATTTTTCATGGTGGTTTAGTGCCATTTATTTTAGATGAAAGTAGTCATATTGTACTTCGTAATTTTTCTATCGACTTTTCTCGGGCTTTTCACTCCGAAGCATTAATTGCTGGTGCTGGAAAAGGGTATTTAGATTTAAAATTTACAGACCAATTCCCTTATAAGATTAATGAGGCCGGTATTTTAAAATTTCAGTCTCAGCTATTTCAAGCCTCAGGAATAAAAAATAAAGACAGACTTAAACGTAAACAAATTTCGCAAGATGAATATAAATATGAATATAAGCGTGTATTAGAGTTTAACTTTGCACTGCGTGAGCCTGAGTATATGGCGCAAGATATATTTACTGGAAATGCTTTACGTGCTGAAAAGCTAAATGGAGGCGACGTTGTAAGAATTTTTCATCCAAATTTGAAAGCAAAAGTTGGAAATATATTAGTTTTTCAGGCAAAGCATCGTGATTACCCTGGTGTGGTTATTTCAGACAGTAACAATGTCGAACTTCATAATATTACTATTCATCATGCAGGGGGGATGGGAGTAATTGCTCAACGATCTCATAATATTACAATCAAAGACTCTAAAGTCTCTCCTAGCAAAGGGCGTATTGTAAGCACTACAGCAGATGCAACGCATTTTGTTAATTGCACTGGAAAAATTAAGTTGATTGATAACTTATTCGAAAGTCAAAAGGATGATGCTACTAACATACATGGAATTTATGCTGCAATTGATAAAATTATAGATGATAAAACGGTAGAAATTAAGCTACAACACCCACAGCAATTTGGCTTTGATTTTATAGCACCAGAAGATGAGCTAGAACTAGTTCATGGGCCTAGTTTGATAACTTATGGGTCAGCTTTGGTCGCAAAGAGTACTCGAGTTAGTAATGAAGTAACTCGAATTGAGTTCGTTAAGCCATTTGATAGCCGGTTACAAAAAGGTGATTCTGTAGCTGAGGTTCGAGATTATGCACACGTTATTATTAAAGGAAATACAATTCGTAAAAACCGAGCTAGAGGTATGTTGTTAAATAGCCGAGGTAAAACGTTAGTTGAAAATAACTATTTTCATACATCTGGATCGGCCATTTTATTTGAAGGCGACGCAAACTTTTGGTTTGAGCAAGGTGGCGTCCGAAATATAACGATTAAAAATAATATTTTTGAAAATAGTTTTTATAGTCAGTGGGGGCAGGGGGTTATAGCCGTAGACGCTGGAATTGATGAGCAGTTTAAAGAAACATCACGATATAACAAAAATATTGTAATAAAAGGCAACACATTCAAAGTGTTTGATAAAGCGCCTATTCTAAACTTATTTTCTGTTTCAAATTTAGTTTTTGAAAATAACATCATTGAAAAAACGACTGAATATCCTGAACGTAAAAAATATGACTCATTGTTTTTAATAAACAACAGCGACAATATTACCATTTCTATAAATAATATTTTACAAGGATTCTCTGAAAGTAAGTCGCAGCTACTTAGTCCAACAACTTATAAAAGAGCTAAAAACTAAAATGAGTATTTTAATAATAAGTACTTTTAGTCAGTTTTATATTGCTTATATAAGCTTTTATAACGCCTACTTTAAATAAACAATGGGTAACTTAAATAAACACGACACTCTAAAATTTATCTTTTAGGAGCGCATCTCTACACTTTTTTTAGGGCCTGTTTATAAATTAAGTAGGTAAATATCTAACTATCGCATTAAAACACACACATTATATTAAAGTTTCTCAATTCACCTAAAGGTGAGGGTCTATCAATGAAAAAAATTTTTAATAAATTAAGCGCGGCATCAATAACGTTACTTTTCTGTGTTAGCAGCTTTGCAAGTGAAGTTTCACAAGATTATTTTACGACACAGGGTAATGGTCTTCGTCAAATTACAAGTGGAACAGTCAATGGTCGACCCGTTGTTTATACATCTGAATTAGATGGTGCTGTAGCAAGTTATAATTCAAATGGTGAAGAGCTGTGGCGAAGCGCAACTCAAGAGAAAGCGGTACTTTTTGAGATAAATAGTACGGATTTAAATAATGATAAATCTGATGAGCTAATAGCAGCAAGTGCTGATGGAAGTATTTATGCATGGGATACCACATCTAGAAATAAGGTATCTCCTCTTTGGAAATTTACTCCATCTAAAAAAGTTCGCTTTAGTGAAGTTGCAGTAGCGCTCGTTGACGGCGAGAAACGGATCTACGCAGGGGGAAATAACTTTATTTTGTATGAATTAAATAGCAATGGACAACTACTCAGCGAAACAAAATTAGAGGGCGTGGTTCGCAAAATAGAATCAGGTCGTTTTTTATCCAGCGACAAAGACAGCTTATTTGTTTTTACTTTAGAGCGTGATAAGTATCGTTGGGATTTTATGGGATTTATTGACCCTAAATCGAAGAATGTAATAAGCGAAATTAGCCCTGCAGATCGAAATGTTAAAGACATTTCTAAAAATATGATGATAACGGATATCGACATCGCAGACTTAGACCAGGATGGTTTAGACGATTTATTATTTTTCGGTGATTATAAAAGTGGTCAAAAGTCTGCTGCATCATTTATTGGTTACAATAGCAAATTTAAACGCATTGCAGACTTTAAAATAGCATCTGCACAAAGACAGCGTTATGCGCATGTGTACGGCACATCACTATTACCTAAGTATAACGAAATAGTACTTCAATTTGGGGGGCTTACTTATTTAATTGATGCAAAAGGAAAGTTAATAAAACAAGTTGGCGAAAAGCACACCGGCCTTATTTTTAATGATATAGAGTTATCAGCCACTAGCGAAAAACTTTTTGCGGCAGGCCAAATTGGTGGAGGTAATACTATTTATAGTTTTGATTTAAATAATAAAGATTGGTTAGATACTCCTCATCAATTAGCTGGTCGGTTAGCGCAAGTTGAAAAAAATATTAATGATTTGTATGAACAAACGTTAGCTTTTGAAATGCCAAGTTACCAAAAAAAATCTAATAAACCTTGGGTAATGCTAACTAAAGCAGAGCTAAATAGTGATGTGGCAAAACTCAATGGTGCCGATTTCCTTAGCGTAGCCCAAGAGCGATGGACTGAAAAATGGGATCGCAGCCAATTAGTTAAAAAAATAGGCAAAATTGCGCTTAAGCAAGATCGCCGAGGTAAATACAAAGATACGCGAGAGCAATTAATTAAAAAAGCGAAGGCATTTGAGGCCAAAGGAAAAAGTTTTGTTGTTTGGTCTGGTCACGGTATAGACCCATTTGGAGTTAGTATTGACACAATGGAGGCTATATTAGAGGCCGCTCCTAATACCGCTCTTGGCTTTCTATATGCTGAAATGCACGACCCAAAAGATCCAAGAGTACTTTATTTTATCTCGGAGTACATGCCACGCTTAGCCAAAGCGATGCGTAAGCAAGGTAAAGCAAAATTATATTTTAGATATAAAGATGTTTTTTGGGCTACGACTTCTCAACAGCAACCTTGGAAAGATATGTTTTTTTCTGGGCAGTACGCTGATATTTTAGTTCCTTCTGCAGAGGATACAACATCACGTACGCAAGATATAAATTTTACCGGTAGAGTTGGCATGTTTTTAGGTGGCTATGTTAACGATTATGCAATGAGACTTGTTGATGATAACCCAACCAGTTGGCGTCCTCTTAGCCCTGGTGGACAGCGCAGTGTATCTCCCTACCTTAGAACTGCCGTGTTAAGAGCTGCGTATGGTTCAAGAATGGGTATTATTTTTGATAGCCGTTACACCGAGCAGCCAGGATTAAATGTTCTATTTGCACTAATGAAGTCGGGTGTTTTACCAATTGTTGAAAAAGATGCAATGCAATCAATCGGTTCTTGGATGCTAATAAAAGATGTAGACATAGAGTTAGCTCATTCAATAACTAATCATCACGAAATGAATCACTATAGTGAAAATGACTCTAATGCTTTGATGAGTTTAGGGCAAATTCAATGGGCGGGTACAAACTTGCCAGAGTATGATTATTCTAGAGCGGCCTTAGGTGTGCAATATAGATGGTTGAATTTCATTCCGCCAATGCCAAATGGTATGATCCCAATCGCCCCTATAGAATCTGCAGCGCAATTAAAAAAACAAAATACCCCTTATTTTGTATCAAATGGAAGAGTCGGTTTTAGTAATGATAAAGAGATAGGTGCAGAAGATTTTTATCCAATGATGCAACACTCAATTGAGCTCGGAGAACAAAATTTACCTATACGTGTTGAAGGTTCTGCTTGGTCTGTAATTAAATTAGATGAAAAACATAGCCGTATTATTTTAGTCGATCAAGGCTATATTGACCCTCAAGATAGAGATGTAACTATACATTTTCATAAAAAAACGAAATGGGTAAAAGATATTTTATCTAAAGAAGAGTTTCATATAACTGATAATAAAATGAAAGTTACTGTTCCTGCTGGATCAGTCCGATTTTTTGATGTTGGTTACTAGTAACTAACTAAATAAGCGTACTGAGTGCCGCTATTTTTGTATCTTAATAAGTGATGGAATATTATGACAATAAAAAAATTAGGAATGAGACATATACTAACGATATGCCTTACTTCTGCTCTGCTATCCGGTTGTGAGTCTTATGCTATATCGAATGATGGTTCGCCTACTTCCAAAAAGACGATTAAAAAAAGGCCAAACTTTGTTTGGTTGGTATCTGAAGATAACTCGAAAAGATATTTAAAATTATATAACGCTAAAGGCGCTGAAATGCCAAATATAGAGTCTTTGGCAAAGCAAGGCTTAGTATTTAATAATGCATTTTCTAATTCGCCTGTATGCTCAACAGCAAGAACGACGCTCGCCTTGGGTGCCTACCCTGCTAAATTAGCAATGGAATATCACCGCCCATTTGAGCGTATAAACTTACCTAGAGAATTAAGTACAATAAGTGATTACCTGACTAAAGCAGGTTATTACACGTCAAATGATGCCAAAGAAGATTATAACTTTGTCTCGCCAGAAAACAATTGGAGTTCTTCAAAAAAGGGAGCTAGCTGGCATGATCGTAAAGCAGGCCAACCTTTCTTTCATATGCAAACGTGGAAAACTACGCATGAAGGAAAGCTACACTTTCCTGAAAGTGATATAGAAAATTTACCAACGATACATAATCCCAATTCAGTAGAATTAGATCCTATCCACCCCAATACTGAACTATTCAGATATACATACGCTCGTTATCTCGACTTACATAAAAAAGTGGATAAAGAGATGGGAGTGGTAATAAATCAGCTTAAAGAGGAAGGATTATTAGAAGATACGTTCATATTTTATTTTGGTGATCATGGTGGTGTTTTACCAGGTAGCAAAGGGTTTGTGTCAGAAAGAGGGCTTAATGTTCCTTTAGTCGTTCGTGTACCAAAGAATTTTCGACATTTATTACATAAAGATTTACAAGCTAAGCTATCAACTCGAGTAGATGGCGTTATTAGTTTTATAGATTTTGCTCCTACCTTGCTTGAATTGGCAGGTTTACCTAAATCTAAGTTGCAGGATGGCGAAAGCTTTTTGTCAAAAAATTTAAGTTTAGATGATTTAAATAAGCGTAATACAAACTTTTCATTTGCAGATAGATTTGATGAAAAATACGATATGGTAAGGGGCTTTCGAAAAGGTAAATATAAATATATTCGTAACTATTTACCCTTTAACCCTGATGGATTGTTTTCAAGTTATCGTTATAAACAAGCGGCTTACCGAGAGTGGAAACACTTATTTAAGGCTAACAAGTTAAACTCTGTACAAAGTGCTTTTTTTAAACGTAAGCCATTAGAGGCATTATACGACCTTGAACAAGACCCTTTTGAAACTAAAAATTTAGCACTATTGCCGCAATATACTGAAAAAGTTATTAAAATGCGTGCCGGATTACAAAAAAAGCTGCAATCAATGCCCGATTTAGCCTTTTATCCTGAATCTTATTTAGTCGATATTGCAAAAGATGACCCCATTATCTTTAGTTTAAAACACAAGAGTGATATCGCCCGCTTTATTAATATAATAGATATGAGCCTACAACCGTTTGAACAAGTAAAAAATAAGTTAAAGGCAGTATTGTTATCAAATGAACAATGGGAACGGTATTGGGCGATGAATGCTGTATTAGCATTTGGCGATAAAGCAAATGAATTCCTGCCTATTATTGAGAAAATTAGACAGTCTGACATCAACCTAATTAACCGAAGTCGTGCTATTCAGTATTTAGCTTTGAATAATGGGGTTTCACCGCAGTTAGAACTAGAAGATTTAGTAAAACAGGCTAAAGATCCTTTAACTGCTCTGGCTATATTAAATATCGCTACTCAATTACATGACACATTGGGTATTGCTTTTAATATTGAATTAAATAAATTATTGAAAAATAGTACAGAAACACGTGGTACTTCAATGGAAAGTTTCCATAAACGAACTGTCGATGGCTGGTTTAAAGCTCGGATGGACTATTTGAAAAATATATAATATCGCTAGATGTAACGACTGATGATTTCGGTCGTTACATTCAGATTTTAAATATTCATTAGGCTTATAAAAGATAGCTGCCTAACAACCTTCTCTTTAGTTCAATTAGCTTAATCAGACTCTTTATACTTTAATAAATCACTTCTATAGGTGAATCGCTAAAGATGTAGCAAATGGATTTTTTTCACTAACTAACAGCATAAAAATTAACGGCGGCCAATTTAACATAATAATAACTAACGTAAATAAACATTTACGTTAGTTATTTATTCAAAAATGAATTACACTTAACTTATCCCAATATATGTAGGCGTAAATAAGGAGGCTATTTATCAAAACACGTTTTGATCATTTATTAAAATCTCAAGTATTAGCACCCTTTAAGCAAAAAATGCCCTTAGTAATTAAAAATGACGAATGCCCTGTATATGCATATATAAATTCTCTAAGGGCTGTTTCATCAAAAAGTACTGCATTACGTGTACTTCATTCAATTGCACAAAAGTTAGGCCAGAGTAATTACTACAGTATTAACTGGGCTCGCTTTGATAGGAATACACTAAATAGTCTGGTCGCTCTGTTAAAAGATAAAGGTTTATCTTATGAAACAATAGGTCTTTACCTATCTATTACAAAAAGTGTTTTGAGAGAAGCTTTTCTGCTGGGTCAAATAAATTCACTACATTGGGAGCGAGTTAAATCAGTTAAGCCACCTATGCTCGGAAAAAAAAGCTACACGCTACCTTATCGCAAAGTGATTTTGCACATTTGCTAAATACAATAGAGGCGCTCGCACTTACTAATACAAAAAAAATCAGAGATCAGGCTATATTCCATTTACTCATCGGTTGCGGTTTACGCCGGTTTGAATTAGCTAAATTAAAGTTAAGCGCAATTGATTTAACCGGTAATAAAATAACCTTTGATGGTAAAGGCGGAAAAGAACGTACTGTTGCTATTCATCCCATAACTATGAAAGCGCTAAAAGAATGGATGGTTATACGTGGTTATAAAGAAGGTGCTGTATTTACACGAGTCTATAAATCTGGCGAACTTCATAAAAGTGTAAGCACAAACAATATAGACGAGATCCCGCACTTTTCTTCAGAATCTATTTACCTACTATGCAAAACATATGGTTTGGTATCAGCTGGAATAACTCCTCACTCTCTTAGGCGTTCGTATGCAACTTGGTTGAGTCGTAATGGCGCTAATATTCAGCATATTTCAAAGCTAATGGGGCATTCCAGTATAAAAACAACCGAGATCTACATTAAAACGGAGCAGCGAGAAATAGATAAAACGGTATTAGATAAATTATTTGTATAAAGCACTTTTTTATACCATCATACTTATTTGAAAACCGTAACAATCTTTAGCATGATAAGCTTTGGTTCTATATAAGCCATCATAAGTAAAGATATAAATGCGTTATATTGATAAAAGTATGATGGTATAAAAATGGATTTATTTACTCAAGTTGATTTAAACTTTACAGCTCTTACAAATTTAACTGATAACCTTTATCAGGAGTTGCATAGCATTGAACCCCTCAGTGCTAATTGTACTATTATCCCACAAGTATATTCATCGCCTTCAACCGTCGCAGATAATCAACCAATAGAGCTATCACACATTAGCGGCTTTACCGCACAAACCAAAATAATCAGCTCATATAAACAATTTAATCCAGTAGCAAAAAGTAATGCAAAGTACCCTTTTAGATTACCGGGAGTATTAATAGTAGAAGAAAAGTACTCAGCTAAACTCTCTTCACTTATAAAAAGCTGTAATATCCATAAAGATAATATAAAAAACGCTATTTCTTCATCAAAAATCACAGCGGAAAAAAAACGAGAAATTATTCAATCTGTAGCCCCTAATGCTATTACTTTACAGGTTTACAGACATATATTACCTCCACTAGTAAACACAAGAAGAATTAGCTTTAGTTGGTGTAATAAATTTAGCGTTAAATGTTTTACTCACGAAAAAATGTGTGATTATCTAAATAATAGTATGAAACACCCGCCCAAAGGGGTGACAAAAAGTGAGTGGTGTTACTTTGTTGGACAAGAACTGCACCTGGTACAACAACGTAAAAAAAATGAGCTAATTAAAATAAAAAGGCCCCTAACACCAGCACCTATGGCGAATATTTCGTTCATAGATAACAGTCCCAGTATTTTACGCCACGCGCATCTACCTTTTATAGTCGCTAGTGACCATCTAGTAAAAATTAAAAAGTTAAAACACTTCATCGAAAAAAATACTAAACTTAACAAACTCGAATATATGATCAATCGTCTTTACGCGTTGTGACTTTAGTTTTTCCACAATGTGGAAATTATGATTTTACTTATCGGACTGCTCTAATAAATTAGCCTGGACTCTAAAAACATTAATTATCAGAATTACTACATTATTATATTTAGTTTTATTCTTGCTGCTTACGTAGCTGTGCCTGAACGCGCTCTCGCTCTTTTTGAAGCTCTATGCGAAGCTCTTCTTCGGTGGGAAGGTGAGCTAAATATTTTGCTGCAAAAAGTTGTTTTCGATCACTCAGTACCGAGTATTTTACTACTGCTTCACTTTTTTCACTGCATAAAACAAGGCCGATAGTAGGGTTATCACCTTCGCTGGTGTAACGCTCATCGTACAAACGAATGTATGTATCCATTTGTCCTACATCTTGATGTTTAAGCTTGCCAATTTTTAGATCGAGTAATAAAAAACACTTAAGCTTAAAATTGTAAAAAACGAGGTCTATATAAAAGTCTTCATCGTCAAAGCGCAGGCGCTTTTGCCGCTCAACAAACGCAAAGCCTTTACCTAGTTCCAGTAGAAATTGTTGCAAGTTATTTATTATGCCCTGCTCTAGTTCATTTTCTTGATAGCTTTTATCTTGTAGATTTAAAAAGTCCAAAATGTAAGGATCGCGCAGATAGTCTTTTGCTGACTCAACCAATACTTGTGTTTTTTCTTGTGCCTCTTGCTCTACAGGTTGTTTATTTTTACTCGAAAGTAATCGCTCGTAATAAAGCGTACCAATCTGACGTTCTAGTGCCCTGACACTCCAATGCTGTTCTGCTGACTCCTCCATATACCATAAGCGTGCAGCTGGATTTTCTATACGTGCAAGCACATTATAATGCGACCAACTTAATTCGAGAGACAGTGTCTCTTGTTTTTCAAACGCGAGATAAAAGCGCCTCATATTACGCAAGTTAGTTACATCAAACCCTTTACCAAGCTCTGCTGTTAATTGAGTGGAAAGGCTTTTAAGTATTTTTTTACCGTATTGGGCACGAGTATTACCTAGCTGCTCATCTTCTACAATTAAACGTCCAATTTGCCAATACGCATGTACCATTGTGTTATTGACTGTTTGCCTAACAAGGGCGCGCGCTTCTACGATTACCGACTTGATATCGCTTAGTAATGCACTATTGGAAGTGCTAGGGCTGTTTATTTGAGTAGTGTGCTTTTTAGGTGCTGAGTCCAAGGAACCTCTCCCAGGCAAAAATATCAATATAAATTATTGGTTTATCATACCGCAAAGGTCGTGGATTTTTGAGTGTTAATTAGCAATACATGGTATTAAAAGTAGGGATGCTTTGTAAATGTAAGAATCAGGGAAAACTTCGGCTTTTAGTGATAAAAACCCGTCATAACTTATTTAAAAGACTCAGTTATTTTAGTCTGATGAAGCACCTTTACTAGCTTTAAATGTTGCAAAATGGATCGTTAACTCAACGTATGTAACTTTTCGAAAATTACAAAGTTCAGCGAAATTGGCTTTATTTAATTAAAACATGTTGCGATCTTACTTAATTTATTGAATAATCCTCCTGAGCTTCCTTGATGAGTTCGTTTCGCCCACTTTAAGCGTAGTCCTGTCGGATAATCATACTCACGAATAAAAATAGTTAAACATTTAACATGCGTAATGTTAGTGGGCGGACGTAAGCATATTTAAGGTTTACTCTATGAATCAGTTAGAACAATACTTTCCTTCTGGCCTGTCTATTTCTCGCGCCAAAAAAGACGCAAAAAAACTAAAAAAAGCAAAGGCAATTCCTTTAAATCAAGCACTCGATGAAATTGCTCAAAGTGAAATGAATTTAACTTGGGAGCAAGCATTAAAGGCTTTGTCGTCTAACGATTATGGACAAAATGCATCCTTAAACGAGGACGTTCTAGCGTTACCAGAAGCAGCATTAGGTGCAGAACAAGCATCGTCTGAAGCAATGACCGAAGAAAGTTGTGAACAGTCAGATGAACAAGATGAGTCATTAGATGAAGATGAAGAAAAGGGGGAGGTAAATTTCACTAATACAATATATAACTCGCAGCTAATTGAGTTTGAGGAAATGGTAGACAAGAATAGTGGACAGGCAGATACATTTATTTATCCTGCAAACGAAGTTTTCATTCAGGATAATGGAAATGGTACTAAGCTATGGCCGTCACCATTGGCTGCAACCGAAAGCAATGCAGACCTCTTCTGCGATATGCTTAATAAGTTTAGCTTACGTATTTTTGAGTATGACCTAATAGATACAATCTATGAAGACGAAATTGGTGAAACTTCTTATGAAATGTGGTACGAATCAAATTGTCCAATATATGAATCTAGTGACTGTGAGCGCGAAATTACCGCAGATCCAGACTTCATACATATTAAGTCACAACGTTCACTATATATCGTAATAGATATGGTTCGCTCTACCCTGATAAGCTGGGAATTAGAAATGTAGCTATCGTAAATTTGCAGGCTTTACTTGCTCTATTGTTTCATGAATCGTATTACTGATATCAGGGAGCGAAATGCTCCCTTTATATAAAAACGTTCGTCTCAATATTTAAAGCAACATTTAACATATAACTTTAAATACTTAACAAGCATTCCTCGCATATCTTTATTTAAAAACAATTAAAAAAACACAGTGTAATTTTGCTTTTAGGTTAATAAAACGTCTTAACTCAAATTATCATCTTGCAACAAAAAACACCTATCTTCTTCGAAAAACCATTAAAAACCTACAAATATTGCCGTTCGAGTTATTTTTAAATTAAAAACAATAAAAGGCTTGCATTATAAAACAGGAGCATTTAAAGTTCGAAACATAAGAGGTTAGCAATGTTATTCCTCTGCAGTCTCCGTGGTAAATGGAGAAGAATAAAAAATACAATTAGTTCATAAAAATTAGTTAGCCTGTTGTGCTACTAAGTTGGGTTCCCCGCTTTGGCGGGGGTGAACGGCAAATGCCGTAGTAAAAAATTTAGTTAGACAGTCGTGCTGCTAAATTGGTTTCCCCGCTTTGGCGGGGGTGAGCGACAATACACTGTAGTAAAAAAAATTTAGTTAGACAGTCGTGCTACTAAATTGGTTTCCCCGCTTTGGCGGGGGTGAGCGACAAAACACTGTAGTAAAAAAAGTTTAGTTAGACTGTCGTGCTGCTAAATTGGTTTCCCCGCTTTAGCGGGGGTGAGCGACAAAACACTGTAGTAAAAAAAGTTTAGTTAGACTGTCGTGCTGCTAAATTGGTTTCCCCGCTTTAGCGGGGGTGAGCGACAAAACACTGTAGTAAAAAAAGTTTAGTTAGACTGTCGTGCTGCTAAATTGGTTTCCCCGCTTTAGCGGGGGTGAGCGACAAAACACTGTAGTAAAGAAAATTTAGTTTGCAATTGTAACTACTAATTTTTACCCTTTGCGTAAGCAGAGGTATATGAAAACTAATTTGTATATTCCTTGTGGTTGGTAGGTATGTATTTTTGCATGTCTATCAACTCATTGAACCAACTCCCCTCTAAGTTATCCTCTCCTATTCAGGAGTATTTAATAGTTTTAAAAACTCATTTTTATATAAACCTTTATCTTTTTTATATGGTGACAGTCTAATTAATGCTTTCAACAAAAAAGCGCCCTGATTAACTCGGAGCGCTTTACTTTAAGGACAAATAAACAGGTTTATACAAATTTAAATAACAAATATAGCAGCATAGCTTTCATACTATGCTTATTACTTTGGCGATATTGCTCATAGTTAATTATACCAATAGACATTTTAGTGCAAAACAAACTTAGAGCGATAAACCAGGCAAAGTTTTGAGTCGATTGGTACTGTAAAAACAGTACCCCTGAGCCACTCAATGCGATAATCGAATAGGCAGCTTCTATTCGGTATTGGCTAAAAGCTTTAAAAATTTTGGACATTAAAAACCGTCATCAAATGCATCAAAATAATCGTGCTCTATAGAATCTCCTATCGACTCTTCAATTTCATAAACGGTCATTACTCTGTCTGGCTGGCCTATCACATTGCCACCAACATCTACGATATTAGCGCTCGCATTTGTGATAGGTAATCCTGTTGTTGGATTAATAGCAATATCATTAGCGTCATTATTTTTCATTTTTTAAACCCTCTTAATCATTAATTTCTGCTTTCAAATTTAATGATTTCGTGATAAAAATCAAACATGTTTGACTGCGCAGCTCAGCAACAAACGGTTTGAATTAAGTAATTAACCTTTCCCTTATTCCACCTAATTTTATTAAGTAAGAACCCTTTATTCTTTTCTAAAAAACACATTAATTAGTTTATTTTAAAGGCGGTTTTTGTCTGCAAGACAGGTTTTAAAACGGCATTTTTCGGCACGAAAAACTGCAAATAAAAGTGTCTCAGAATGAGACCAACAAGCGCGTAATGTGTTGTAGGCGAAGCCGCAGACACATGGAGTTGCGCGAATGTACAGGCTGGCCTGTACCAACCGCGATAGTGTTTCGCATCAGCGAAATTCGATTAAAATTTGGCACAAATTGATATCGAACCATCTATTTTCGTAGAAAATAAAAGCGAAGAAAAATGCGGATAATGGGGCACCCATCGCATTGTCTGTAGCGGCAGTATGGCGGTTGGTACAGGGCGGAGCACGGTACATTCGCGCAGGGTCTACAACGCTAGCGCGATAGCGCGTTGAGCCAGCTCGTTGCGGAGCAACACCAGAGCTGGCGGGCGTTTTAGGCCCTATGGTTGAGTAGCGCAGCGACGAGGCCATCCGCTGAAAGCGGCTTTGTTGCGATAATTATCGCGACAATGATTCCGTGCATGCTGTCAAAGCATCTCGGAATGAAAAACGGCAATATAATTATAAAATGATGATAATTTTTGTGTTGCGGTACTAGTTAATTTTAATAATTAACTCACCAAAAGGATTTTGTGAATTGACTCAGCAACCATCAAAAAATTTAGAAACGAAAAACACTCTTCATACTCACTACCCCCGCTATTTTGATATTGATATGCGGTATTGTGCAGGCGCAAATAACCATCAAAAAGGGGTTAACAGGACCAAGCTATCGGTTCTTATTGCAATTCGGTTTTCTATTGTTACACCAGGGATTATTCGTTGGTTATATGGCATCAATCATCGGTTAGCATTAGAGCATTTAAACCGGCTAGAAAAAGATGGTTTACTGCGTGTAGTAAAAACACATCGCAGCCCTGATGGGCGCGTCTATGTGCCTACCTATACTGCTGCCAAATTTGCCGAGGAGTTAATGGGCATCGACATACATTTTAGAGCGAATAGAAACCCCGCTTTGCAGTTCAATCAAAATAATATAATGCATAATCTGATTAACGCATTTGTCATGCTGCGCGGTGTACATAATTATCACAGTGATGAAACGTACGCCCCAATGTGGAGTGGATTCATTACCGAGCCTGAATTTAAACGTATTAATAACCTATCTGATACACGAACGGTGGATGGTGCTGTGCGACTCTTAGATGGCTCTATTGCAGCAATTGAAATTGAGCATTCATTTAAAAATAAAACTGCACGACAGGTCATTTTACTAAAATATTTGGCCTCGTTGAGAAATCGCGATTACAGTAAGATTTTTTTATTCTCTCAGTCGGTCAAAATTTTTGATGATATAAAACGACTCCACGAACAGTTATTTGAGGAAATGCCGCAACGTTTTGACAAGAAGACACGAGCACCACTCCTCAGTGAGAGCAATGCCGAGCTGCTGCGTGACTCAATAATATACCGAACTAAATTGTGTGAAGAAATTAATAAAATGTTTTACTCGTAATGCAGTAGTATAAACATTAAGGCGTTATGGTTGTTTTTTATTCAACTGTTTAGAGTAATACGACTTAGCTTTATCGTCACCAATGATTTTTGCATACGTTATACAGCGCCTTATATCGGCTTTTGCCAATCTAAAAGCGGGGTTTTCGTTTTGGTTTGATAGCTCATAGCCTCCTAATCGATTGAGGTTAACCCGAGCCCATACCCCTTCTTCATGCGAGCCCTTTTTTACCTTCGGCCGACGAGCTAACCTCGGCCTAGCTATATGTTCACTTTTACTAGGGCATTGAGTGCTGTACGCAAACTCAATCGCAGTAATACAATTGCCCATTTTTTTTGGCTTAAACTTTACGCATATATCTGTGTGGGCATTGATTTTTTCAATAGCAGGTAACAATACACGCGACTTAAAATCCCGCCATGCGCCGTATGATTCGGATAAAAATAATTTCTGTTTCATCTCTGGTAATTGAAAATTCACAACTACCGCGCCCTGCCGTTTGTAATTGTGGTAATTTCGCACCTCGTTTAGGAGTCCATACAATCGAAGTGATGCCAGACTGTTTAATTTTACTGTGTTATGAAAAAATAACTCTGTGAAATTACCCTCTATATTAAAAATATACGGCTCGATAGCTTCTGAAAACTCCAGTGTGATAAACGAGCCCTGATTTTTCACCTTTTCGTATGTAGCATTGCTCACCCACGGGATTGATACCGCTTCACCGCTATCGTCTAAAATAGTGACGGATTTATCTTGGAGTGACTTTGCGGCAGAACTCAGCTGCTCATAAACGCTGCGCTTACTGAGGCCAAAACACTGGGCATATTCCGTTGGATAAATAACAATTTGTCCTGGGTTAGACTTTTTGGAATTGATTTTAGACAACGCGAGATTTATTAATCGCTGCTCATTAATCTCTAGCGAATATCCCGCATGTAATAGCTTATTGGCGAAAACAATTTTTGAAGAATTTTTACTGCTCATCTCTCTACCTCATTTCTGGTTGATGGTGTTATGCTAACCGCGGCTCAACCAATAAAAGAAATTTCGGTAAGTTTTTTGGTTAATAAAATTTTTATTTATTCACGGTAAAGTGCCCCCCTAAACCGTATAAATTGCCTACTCATTTCGTATAAAGTGCCACAACAAACATATAAATTGCCCACCAAAACAGTAAATATTTTATTTAATTTCAATAAGATAAGACCCTCTAAAAGTATTAAAATAGAAAAAATAAAAATAGATGCAAAGTTGCCACTTTTTATTTTTTATTAATTTATTTCTGACGGTTGAAAAATAAATTAATTATTTTTTATTTTTTATTTTTTTTCCCGCCACTATCATTTGTAATGAAACTACTGAGTGAACTGACTTACTGAAATATGCAAAAGGGAGGTAGACGTATCTACCTCCCTTTTGCGTTTGACCTATGCGCCTTGCCAAACATTATTACAATGACTGCGCTTTTGAGCCACCGTAACGAAATCCTGTATTTGCGCAGGACCCCCTCCCAGGTTTGATACTCAGTAACTGAGTAAAATGCCCTATTAAACGCTATTGCAGTTAGGGCAGCGAATCAGCAAATAATGATTCAGGCATATTTTGGGAGATATGATTAGGCTTGTCATTTTGATTTTGAAAATAACCATTGTGACCTCAGTTTCAGTCGCTAATTTTTTCAATTCACCCCCAAGAAATAACATCACCTTCAAAGTCGCACGGCAGCTCCACACGCTCTACAGGGGCGCTAATCAGAGCATGCATAAGCTCGTAGGTGAGTTTTCGCATAGCGTACTGATTTAGCTCTTTATTCGCTGTAATTTCAGGGCCAATGACCTCCCAGAGCTCATGTAAATTAAAATTATCACTGCGTAATTCTAATAGGTTTATCTGGTGGTCATTCGCGGTGATTACTCGACTAAATGTCTGTAATAAATTTAAAAAATCCAATGTTGATACGTATGTGCTTTCCATGCTTAACTTTCCTTGTATGATTTGTTATCAAAGTCGATAACTCATTATTAGGTAATAATCATGCATGGGAATTTAAATCGGTTTACGAAAAAAATATAAAAAAAGCAGACCGAAGTCTGCTTAGGGGGTTATGCATTGTCGATAATATCGACCCAATCACTCTCTGCTGCTGCAAAAAATGTAGTTGGCGTTTGCATAAATATTTGCTGAAACTCTTCAGAGAAGAGCTCACAAAACTGTGTTATTTGCTCTATGTAGATAAGTAAAAAAAGCGTCATGTCGTGCCCTTCTAAATATCTATTCTCAAAACTCGTATTTTTTTCTAACATACTATTTGAAATGCTAATCCCAAGTATTTTTCCAACGCTATCCCTATGTAAATAGATGTAATTATTGAAATTTAACTCCATCGCTCGTTTGTTAACTACATCTGCTAGCAATAAAATTGTAGAGCTGTCATCCCAAGGGGATTTACTTGCTCGAACGTATTGGCGAATAAATTGAGATTTAGTGTTTTTCATGATTTGTCCTCGTTAATTGTCCTGAAATTAACTAGGCCATGCGATGGGTAAAAATGAAGAATTGCATTTTGTTGGCTAAATTTGCAAAAATAATAAAAATCATTAAGGTTGAAAAGAACTCCTAATCTTGAGGCAGAACAATATGACTGATTACATTTGGATAATACCAGCGATAGTACTGACGCTAATTTTGATAAGACTTGTTTTAGCACACGATAACGTAGGTTAATTTTACGGATTTACAGCTTCTAATAGATAATTTATAACTTTACGTAGACGTATAGAGCGCAAAGACAAACCTTACCAAAGTGCCAATTGCGAACATTAAGATGTAACTCATTCTTGCCCCTTTCTGCGTTAGTTTGATTACTCGGTGGCAGATCGAGCCACTGACATCGAAGTACTTTTCCTCATGGGTGGCGATTGAGGGGCTGTGCTCGGAATCTCCCATAGATACGCAAATTGCACTTCAGATATTGCGATCCCAAAAAACGCATAACGATGCGTTTTTTGGTGTGTAGGTGTTGGGTTATAATTGATACTTAGCCTGCCATCTCATAACACGCGCTTTGTCACGATTTTCATAGGCCTGAATCGCTGGTAATAGTTCTAAGTTGAACTCTCTTTCGTTGTCATTAGCTATCGCCGTGAGAAGCATTGTGTACCAGGCTGTAATTCCCCCCTGAGGTGGTGACTTAAACTTTGGAAAGCGAGGAGTAACACCTTCTCCATCTATCCATTCATTTGGCAAATCGGGTCTGAGTATCAATGCTCGTCCAAGACCAATGGAGTCCGCTGCATTTATAGATAAGGCATCTATTACCTGCTCCCGTTTTTTAAAACCGCCAGTCACTACTAAAGGAATACTTGTTAAGCTTTTAGCCTTTATTGCAAAGTCAATGAAGTACGGGCCGCTTGAAGCACTGTCAGAGCTGGATTTTGCTCCAGGAAAATAAGAACCGCCGCTTATCTCAATCAAGTCGATAGACGTTTTATTAAGGATGCGAATAACTTCTAGAGCGTCGTCTTGAGATAATCCTCCTTCTAGTTGATCAGAAGAGTTCATCTTGATGCCAATAGGAAAAGTCCCCCCCACCGCATCTCGGACTTTCTCTATTATCTCTATAACGATTCTGCTACGTGCTTGTATTGAACCGCCATATTGGTCTTTGCGGTGATTGAATAGCGGAGACAGAAATTGGCTAAGCAGAAAACCATGACCTGCATGTATCTGAACACCTGTGAACCCTGTTTTTTTAGCAATCTTCGCAGCTCTGGCATACACATCTGGCAATAAAGATACTTCTTTCTCTGACATACCTGCACATTCAAATTCACTTATCTTAAGAGGTGATGGACCTTTGGGCTGGCTAAGTAGTTTGTAAGCCAGTCCTCCTGCATGACCTAACTGAGGCCATATGTGGGCATCATTAATCGATGCACGGGAGGTTAACATTTGTAAATCTTTTAGGTTGGATTGATTAGTTAATACCAGGTTTCCTGGTTTCTCAGGGAACCTGGGATCTACCTGCACTTCACCAATGACGGATAACCCAATAACACCCTCTGCCCATCGTTCATAGAGTCGAGACTGAGCTTCAGTAGGGTTCCCTTCACCGTCAGCGAGTGAGTCAGACATTGCTGACTTTATTAGACGGTTTTTGATGACTGCGCCACAAGGGAGCTCTAAAGGAGGATCAAGTAAGTTCGCGGTGTGTAATGGCTGGGTCATATCTACCTCTCGGGGCACCAATACTTATGTACGGTGTTAATTAATAACGGTAGAGACATTGTCCCCGATTTTTACTAAACTAAAAAGATAGCAATAGTTCAAACACTTTTAAATATTATTTAATAATGAATACATCAGATCTCAATCTATTCATACGAATAGTGGAAACAGGCAGCATAACGGAAACCGCAAAACAACTGAGTGTCACTCCTGCGGCAGTCAGCTCTGCGCTTAAAAGACTGGAAAAAAAGTTGGATATACAGCTACTTATTAGAACCACAAGGCAATTAAGGATCACACCTCAAGGCGAACAATTTCTGTTTCATTGTCGCCAGGCATTAGCCAGTTTGGAGCAAGGTCGTATAGCTGCACATCAGACACAAGGTAAGGTGAGTGGTAAGTTAAGGTTGTCCGTTTCATCTGACTTAGGGCGCAATACTCTTTTACACTGGGTAGAAGAGTTACTGGATGAACACCCTTTATTGTCGATTGACCTTACGGTTGGCGATTCAATTTCAGATTTTTTTCTCGACCAAGTTGATATGGCACTTCGTTATGGGAAGCTAGAAGACTCATCGATGGTTTCATTTCATATCGCCACCATGAGCAGGATCACCTGCGCCTCTCCATCCTATATATCTAAACATGGTGAGCTAACGCATCCTAACAGCTTAAAGGAGCATAATTGCTTATTGCACCGTCGAGCTGGTCGTTTATTGAACAGTTGGGAATACGCTGGTCATTCTGGTTCATACAAAGTCAAAGTGGATAGCAATCGAGTCAGCAATGATACTGACATTGTTCGTAAATGGGCTGTTAGTGGTAAAGGGATAGCGTATCGCTCCCAGATAGATGTCCATTCAGAACTTCGGAGTGGGCAACTTGTACGGCTTTTACCAGGCTTTGAATCACCACCTGTTGAGTTAAATCTAATCTGTCCAAGCAGAGAGCAGGTTAGCCCCGCTGTTATTGCTTTTCGGGAACTGCTCAGGAAGAAAGTGACACAAATCGTTTCGTGATGGTGTTTCGTGGATTAATATACAGTATTGCAGCAAAAAATAATTCACTCCCAAAATCGACCATGCTCGAAACTGTCCAGTTCCGCGCAAACCGACCACCGCTGACAACGGTGGTCTTTGACGTTTTGAGATACGAGAAGTTATCTGAAAGCGGGGTTCTAGGTTATTTACTCTGACGAGCTTTTGTCCAAAAACGAGTTTACTCGACCGTCTGCTTCTCGCTCGTAGCCGCCTTGCAATTTCTGCTTTTTGTGAGCAACTTACTTTAGACTAAATAGTGCAGGACTAATAAACTTCAATCCCGCACTATAAATTAAACGCCGTAATTACAATGTTGAACTTTGCATGTTTCTAAGGTCTTCAGTAATTTTCACATCAATGAACCTAAAAGCACCAGCTAAGACCGGTATTTCTACAACCCCATTTGAATCTGGCGAAAATGTCTCACCTGACAATACATCTACTATCGCTACAGGTGTTACAGAGTTAAATTTAACCTTAGCAACTTTGTTACTCGGATTTAAATAACCACTATCAACCAGCGTCAGTCGCAAATGCTTTTCAGCAGATTGAGCAACAACCCAAGCGGCTTCTCCTGATACAGTCATTGGTAAAAGATTCGATTTTTCTTCAATCTTATTTTTAATTTGTCTGTATCTAACACTATCAGCAGCCATTACTTGCTCACCATTAGGGTTATAGTAGTTTTTACCGTCAGTAATATACTCTTTCATTATATCTTTATAGATAGGGTGCATGTTATCAGCTAATGTGCCTCTAACGGTGCCTTCATCTTTAAATTTACCTTGCTGAACAGGCGTAATTAAAACTAATCCTTTAGGAAATTTTGGTATAAAATCTAATCTCCTTTCTTTAGTATCGGCAGCATAATTAGAGTAATCCCAAGGCAAAGTTTTTGCACCTGGCCAAGTACCATTTAAGCGACTAAACACATATGGAATAGAGTCTTTTTCTTCATCATAGAACGTAGTCCACTTCACATTATTTGATGTTTCTCTGTAGATTGGATCTGGTTCTTTCATACTTATGTGAACTGGTGACAAGCTTAATAATTCTTCACGCTTTGGTACATAAAGAGCGCCTTTACCAATTAACTCCCAAGCAAGGCTCATATACTCCTGATTGAAGCCGAAGTTATTTATATATCTGGCACCAGACGCTATCTTATATATTATTTGCCTTAGTGCATGGTTGGGGACCATTTGATGAGAGTGTTGGCGTAAACGGTCAAAACTAGGATTGTCTCTTGCGTATCTTTCACCCCAATTATCTACAGAGCCTGCAGCCCATAACCCCATTCTCCCGGCCACACTCATTTCCATTGATTTATCTGTTGTTTCTTCCATTGCAGGTACAAACGCATCAGCTAAACGTCCAGAACGTAACTCCGACCACTCTGGAGCATATATAGTTGATTGCCAAAATGTATGTTTATTGCGCATAAACAAATTAGCATTATTCTCACTACTAAACTCAGCCAAAGGGTAGAAATGATCACTTAGTACTTTATTAAATGCATCTCCATGTCCTTCTATCTCTGGATATATATTGACCGTTTTTTTCCCATCGCCACTACTAATAATTCTTTTCATAGTAGCTAAACTAATCATATACGGATCATTTCCATGCCCTGCCCATTGTGATATCCCATCGCTATTATCATATCCAGCCGAAAGCTTATTAAACATTTCTTCAGATGATAGTGTATAGTTTTTACGACGGTCTCTCTTATCTCTGTATTTAGGATTATCAGCAAGAACTTCACTTCTATCCCAGTTCTCTACATTTGGTAGAGTTGAGTAATTTAAAAATACTGGTGAGTCATACAAAAACTCACTTCGCTCGATTGTTGTTGGAATTTCATTTCTACTTTCTGAAATAAAATACACGGGCAAAGGAGCACGCTCTCGCGTAGGCTTTTGAAAGTTAGATAGTTGCCTTTCAATTGCTCTAGTATTTTCTTGTATTGCAGCTAATTTACCTTGAGGCTCTAATTCCTCGTAAGCAGACTTCCAACTTGGGTTAGAAGTATCAATAATATGCACTTGGCTGCCACCACTTTGTGCACTAGCTAAAACCAACTTATTTGAACTTTTATCTTTCCACATGTCATAATAAGAGTATTTATTTGCAAGTATTTCAGAATCGTTCACGTCAAATGACTCTGGTGTTAGAAGTATCCTAGAGCCAAAAAGTGTCAGGTATGTAGGAGTGCCTTCATTCATAACAACTTCTGTTTGAGCAACCCTATACCCAAAGCGATCTATTCTACGTGCAATGTCATTAATTTGGCTTTTCTTCTGTGACAGATCATCCAAATTCATAACAGAAATTGCAGCATCACCTATCTGTGCACTATTACCTAGCGTAAGTTCGTCATTACCATCATTATCAAAATCTACAGTGCGAAGGTCTCCTATCCCCTTTTTAATAGATATTCGACTCTTTTCACTGGGTAAATCAGCAAATGGTTCAAAAATATAGAACCGACCAGAACTCTGAAGGCTATTATTAGTCCCTAGAACTACTAGTTTTTCAGTGCCGTCACTAGATTTTACTGGACGGACGAAATTTACAGTATGAGTTCGAGCTTCAGGCTTGACGCCATCCCCAAACACCCCTTCTTCTGAGTAAGTACCTGATTCAATTGTTTTTAAAAGTTCACCATTAGTCGATATGTAATACAAGTTTTTATCGTAACCACCTGCCACAACATACTTTTTATCTGCATCAGAGATTACAGTTACAGAGTTCATAGGGACTTCATTTAGACCAAACGTCCACTTTAAAGAACCATCACTATTAATACAGTAAACATTGCCATCGGCATTCGCAGCAAATATCTCTACAAGTCCATCACCATTAATATCTTGAACCCAAATATCATGATTCATAAAACCCGAGAGTTCATTTTCCCACAGTTTTTCTCCATTAAACTTATATGCAGCTACAGTCCCTTCATAGCTTGTAGTTATGATTGATGAGCCTCCACTCAACATTCCTGTTCTAACTTTAGTAATTGTTCGGTTTGTTTCAATACTTTTAATAGCCGATTGAGAAGCTTTAACGGTAGGGATAACGCAGCCAATTAATAACGAGCTAGCTACCATTGCAGATAGAATTTTTATTTTCATAACATTCCTTACATTAAGTTATTTATAACGTGTTGAGGAATTAGATTGTACCTATTTCCTAAATATTGAGTTTATGCTTTTTAAAAATAAGACGTCAAAAATTAGCTGCAATTATTATTTTCAGGAAAAAAACAGCATAAACAATCCTTTTTCATTGGTTTACTGAGTACATTAAACCTAAAATCATAAGGAAACCTCTATTTATAATACATATACTATTATATTCATCTTTGAACCTGCCTTGTTTACTGGCATGTAGGAAGATAATTAAAATTAGGATAATCACTCTAAAATAAATATACACAATAGGGAGAACGATACCACTTGTAACTTTTACTTTACATAATTTGTAATTTGCTAATTTTTACAATTGTTATCAGTAAATAAAATTATATTAGTTACATTTAGGATATTTTTTATCCAGAGGAGAATTTGGACGCTTATAATGCTGGAGATTTGGCGGGTAAACTGACAGCTCATGCTATTGAAGGCTCTAAAGCTAAAACAGAGTAAACTGAGCCAGCTTAATTAAACTAGCTCTCTTTAGACTAACAAACATATTAAACTTAACGAATAACTATTATGGGATAGAATTTAAGTTTCAAATTTAACGTGTATTTTACCAAGCCCATCATACGTTATTTGTATCTGTTTATTTATCTCCATCTCCATAAGGCCATTATATGAGCCGGTTATAAACACTTGGTTTTTTTCTAACTTAAAGCCATTTGCAGATAAAAAATTGATGGCCCAATAAAGTGGAAGTTGAGGTAACTTGCCTGGATGCTGCCCTGCAACATTAAAGCTATTGTCGCCTTCCTGCTCCACTATAAGCGTTATATTATTACTCTCATATGCTTTTTTCTGGCTTATTTCTGGGCCGATATACACACCTTGATTAGATAAACCGTCGGCAAGTTTTTCAAACTGTGTAGCTTCGTATTGCTTGCTAAACCTGTTTTCAATAAGCTCTAATGCTAGATGTGCACTGCCTACAGCATTATCTATTTGTTCATTTGTATATACCTTCAACGCACTTAAGTCTTTGTTTAATATAAAAGCAATCTCAGGCTCTATCAGAGCTTTGTTATTTTTTGTCTTTAACAAGCAAGCCTTAGTGGCATAAATTGGCTTATGAAGCAGCGGAGCTAGAGTAATTATGCCATTGTTTGACGGAAGCATACATTTCCAACCGTAAACGGTCTCACCATTATGCTTTATCATCAATTTTTGAATTGCTAAAACGTCTTCAATCGAGCCAAGCGTGAAACCTTTAGGAAGATCTGAGGCGCCACTACCGTACTCTCTCTTACTTAATAAGTGTGCTGCTATATGTTCAAATTTTTCTGAATTTTCCATTTTGTTGCCTTCGGGTAATACACTACTTGTGTTGTGATGAAAAATTAATAATACATTGAACACACTAAAAAACATACTACCTTTACATTTATCATATATTGATGTTTATTGTAATCTTTCAAGTAAATGCGCGCGCAATTTAGGGCTATGGATTTGCTCAATTAATTCATTCATATTTGCGGTAGATGTGCCTGTATAGTCAATATAGCTTTTGATAGCGAAATACTTCGATTGTTCGCCTTCCAAGGTAAATATCCACTCCCGTGCATCACTTAGTTCATGTTCTGGCCATTGGCTAATAACAGAATAAGCCAGGTTAGGTTGAAATGATGAAGGGTAACTATAGAACTCATCCTGTATTTGCTGCGAACTTTTTTTAATCAATACTTGTGCTAGTTGTTGCTGAATTAGATATCGGTTGTTAGCTGTTATCTCAGTGTGTACCTCGAGGTAATTTAATAGTTGTGCGGGTTCTAATTTAGCCCAGTTTTGTAAAAGTCTTAATTTTACCTCTTGCTTCATTTTTTCATTATCTAAATTTTTCAGCCATTCGATTGCATCATAGGGGGATACTGCTACTTGGCTACTTAAATAGTCATCTACAATACTTTGATCTGAATGAAGTCTTTCAAAATTTAAAATAATTCTCCCAGCTACGGGTAAGTTATCTGTAATTAAAAAGTGTATTACTTTGCTCATATATAAAGCTTGTTCTGGCGTTTTATACTGCTCATCCAGCCAATGGACACATTCATATGGCGCTTCTTTTGCCCAATTAAGTAAATAGTTGCTTAAGGTTTTTATACGTAACTCTTTATCTTTTATTAATAATGCCTTATCAAGTATGGCCGTATAGGTTGGCTTTTCTGTTTCAACACCTCTTGAATATGAGGCTTTAGGATCAAGCTTTCCTTTTGAGTGTTTCGTATTATTTATTTTGTAATGCATATGTGCAGTAGCTTCTGCGTTAGCTTGCTCGTTAACGTTTGTTCGTATTAAATAAACATAATCACAAATGATTAGTAAACTAATGCTAATTATCCACTTGCTGGATAAATTTACCTTTTTCATACCCCCTCCAAAAAGTCGAAGCCTGAGACCTATAAATAAAGTGCCTCAATCCTTCGAGGCTAGTTTGAGTTAGCTTAATTCACCGCAATGGTTAATTTATCTATTTTCCCTTTGTTTTTAGTTTTAACCGTAATCGTCGCAGTGCCTTTATTTTTAGCTTTTACAACGCCAGCACTGTTCACAGTTGCCACATTTTTATTGCTTGATGAATAAATGACTTTCTTGTTGGTTGCACAGTTTGGAAGAACTGTGCTTTCTAGCGTTGTAGATTGGCCCTTTCGAAGTGTTTGTTTTGCTGCGCTTAGTTGAACACTATTGACAGCTACAAACGTGTTAGGACATGACTGCCCCTCGCCTGGAGCAGAGTTGTTATTGCCCACCTTTACCCACGTTCTTACATAATCAACTTCCATTGATGTTGGGAAGCCTTCTGCTGATTTATTCGCTGATGGGTAAAATTGATTACATTTCCATTGTGTATGCGGCGCGCGTAAGCCTTGTGATAATGTGAGATTCATTTGACGATGCCAGTATAAGTTATCCTTTTCGCCCACAATTTCACCATCTACGTACCAAGTGATCTTGTCTTTAGTTACATTGACACCATAGGTGTGAAAGTCATTTCGAGGATCGAAAGGTAGATGGTATCCGTTATGATTTGTCTGCGGAAAAGACCCTGGACGCATCCATGTTGGTTTTCCATTTTTTACTACAATATTGTGTAAGTCATGATCAGACTCTCTCACTGCACTTTTTTGAGTAAGTTCCACTACGTCTATTTCGCTATATTGGACATCCCCTTCTTTCGTTAATGAACGGTCAATGGTGCTATACATCCAAAAAGCAGGCGATACGCCAGGAAATGTACTCGCTCCTTTGATTCGAGCTTCGTAATAGCCATAATTACCTGTAGCTCTGGATTTAGCGACACCCGATGTATAATAAAGTGGGTAATTTGCAACTTGCTGCTGATTACAGCCATCCCAGAATGTACGTTGATGAGATTCTCGCTTAGTGGTTAATTTTAGTTTGCCATTAGATACTGTCGCATTTTCATTTTTCCAAGACCATACCCCATAGTTTTCTGTTTGAAAGTTCCACTTTGTCGCATCTTTTACGTTAAATTCGTCAGAGCGTTTGGCTTGTAAAATCCATGTTTCACCAGGTTTTGCGATGGGAGGTTGCATAGATGCTGCTTGTGATACTGCACTTAAAAGAAGCATACTTATAGCTGGTATAGGGAATGCCACAATACTTATAGGTTTCATTTATTTATCCATCCTTTGTTAGTGTGAACTGAGCCACAGCTCAGCAACAGATACAGTGTTATATTCGAAGAGTTTAGATATACAGATACGTAAACCTTACCTGTTAAGCTAATTCTCACAACTCGCACAAAAAAAGCTGAGCGAGTGGGGATATTTAATATTTATATACAACACCAAACCTCAAAAAATGGTTTTACTGTTCTCTAAAAATGGCTTTTAATCGTTATTTAGTTGTAGTTTTAGCTGGAAAAAGTACGTTTAAATTGCTTGGGCGTGTAGTTTGTTCTTTTTTTAAAAACTGTCGCGAAGTAGTTTGAGTTATTAAAACCAACTTCATAAGCTGTTTCTGTAACAGATTTTTTTAGTAATACTTTTTTAGCCTGCTCTATTCTTACTTCTATGATTCTATTATTAATCGTTTTATTCGTTGCTAACTTAAATTGTTTAACGAGATAAGAGCGACTTACGCCAACAGAAAAAGCAACCGTGTCTATATTTATATCGTTGAAATAATTGTTTTCTATGTACAGCATTGCGTTCTGTACAACGCAGTTGTTAATTTTAACTTGCTCTGCCTTACTCTCTTTAGACTCACTACTATCTTGCTCTTGCAGTTTACTTTTACAAGGCACAGGCCAAGGTGGGTGTACTTGCCTGCTCACACTCCCTTTGTCAGCTTTAAAAAAACTAATTATTTGACTATCTTGAGAATTTTTAATTTGCAAAGGAATGATATGATCATTTTTAGTTTTAGCTTTATCATATACTGTCTGTATATCCTTAAACATGGCCCCTAACCAAATTAACCCACATAGACTAGTACCTGAATAATACGTAATCCAATGCTCTGCCATACTCCCCAAAACAGCAATAAAACCTAAACTAATAGCGCTGTATATATAACCTTTATTTTGTGCTTTAGGTATATGCTGCAATAAATAGAAACAGGGAATAATTAGTAAAACTACAAAGGTGACAATCTGAAAGGAGTATATGTGAGTGAGTTTGAGCCAATCAATAGGGGCGATTATTAGCCCAAACCCTTTAAGTACGTTAATTTTAGGATGCGCCAACTCTGTTAAAACTAAAAAGCACACTGAAAATGCTAATCCAAAACTATAACTAAAGTACATGACTGACTTAGGTAATGTAACATTTGAAAATCTAAAAAGTGCTATTAACAAAGAAGGTAAACCCAGCCAAAAAAATAAAATTGTTCGTCCTAATTGAATGTATGGTTTGGCATACTCAATAGGAAGAATATTAAAAGCAGGGCCGCATAGATAAAAAATAAAAGTCACAAAAAACACTACAAAATAGTAATACGATGAACCAAAACGGTGTCGCTCTAAAGAAAAGTACACAAACGCAGTAAAAAAAACAGTCGCGACTAACATCGGCACAACGCAACGCAAAAATATACTCCACGTTAACAAATTGTCTATCACACTCTTTCGCCTTATACCCAAAATAGATACGTAGTATGTTTATATAAATACAACAAATAGGCTAGCAATAATTTGTAACCAAAGTGTTAAAGTTAATTTTGAAATATGTATCTCGCCGTCTAGAGGCTGCAGATAAGTAAAAAGCAAAGTAAATTCTTTCCTTGACTCACAAACATATGATGTTTAGATTTGTGCAATGTATAACTGCGGTTTTACTATTAACACACTGACTTCTATCTATAACAATAAGGAGAGTTACAATGCACACTAAAAAGAAACTAGTACTTGCTATATTAACTTCACTATCAAGCTATTCGTACGCGCAGGCTTCCGATGTTTCTGCTACCGCTAAGGACAATGATGATACAGAAATAATTGTAGTGACTGGCGTGCGCTCCAGCCTAGAGGCTGCATCATCACTAAAGCGCTACAGTGATAGTGTTCAAGACAGTATTGTTGCTGAAGATATTGGTAAATTTCCTGACCAAAATGTTGCCGAATCCCTACAGCGTATACCTGGCGTATCAATTAATCGCGTTAATGGTGAAGGCTCAAAAATAACAGTACGCGGTTTTGGTCCCGAATTTAACGTTGTTACTTTAAACGGACGCACACTGGCAACGTCTGAAATTGGCCGCTCTTTTGATTTTCAGGTATTAGCAGCAGAGCTCATATCGGGGGCAGACGTCGTAAAGTCTCCTACAGCTAAAACACCAGAAGGAAGTATTGGCGCGTATGTCAACGTTAAAACAGCACGCCCATTAGATAACCCCGGATTGCATGTATTGGGCTCTATAAATGCCAAATACAGTGAACTTTCTGGCGAAACAAGTCCTGAATACTCTGCGTTATTTAGCAATACGTTTGCAGATGAAACATTTGGTTTTAATATTGCCCTTTCACAACAAAAAAGTGACAACCGATACGATTCAATGGGCACTACCCGTTGGTTATTACTCAATAATGAGCCGGGTGTTATTGAAGGCGACATTCATAATTTAGATGGCAATGTGGTTACGCCAACTATGCTGCGCCATGCCGGGCGAATTGAATACGCATTAGGGCAAGAAAGCCGTGAACGCATAGGCATTAATACCAGCTTACAATGGGCGCCAGATTCAAGTTTTACCAATACATTTGATTACATGTATACCGACCTCTCGGTAGAAACGCAAACTCAAGGTTTGCAAGCCGGTTTACAGTATCCTAATTGGCGAAATGTGGTTGTATCAGACAACGGTACTATTTTATCAGGCACTAAGTTTTCGGGTAAAACACTGAGTGGAACCGGTAAAAATGTTGATTTTAGAATTGATGGTTTGTTCCAAGAGCTTGAATCAAAATCAAAAACACAGGCATTTGGATTTAATTCTGTAAAAGAATTTGATGTATTAACGCTTGAGTTTGATATAAGCCATTCAATATCAAAATCAACGCCGCGTAGCGACTTATTAGTTCCTAATTATATTTCACCAGAGCGAAACGACAGTTTAAATTTTGATTTTAGAAACACTGATACCGTTAATTTAGACACAACCATTGATTATGCTTCACCGACAAGTGTGAGAGCACATTGGAATCAAGTTTCACATTATGAATTAGAAGACACGATTACGGAGCTGCAAACAAAAGGGAAATACCTACTCGATTTAGAGTTTGTTGAAAGCCTAACCTTAGATTCAATCGATTTTGGTATTGCGTATTCAGATCGTGAAAAAGTAAGAGACCGCTTTGAAACACTCCATGAAGATAACTGTGGTTTAGTAGCACCGAATGCCGATATTTGTGGCGAACTTAGAGATATGCCTGATGACATCTTTTCAGCAAGTCCCTATTCAGATTTTTTAAGTAGTGAGCCGGGTAATTTCCCTCGTGATTTTTTGTTTGCAGATATCAATAAATATCATAATGCAATTGCCCAAATGACAAAAAACCCCAATTGGCCAAATGAGCAATATAATGAGATCGCATCATCAAAAGTAACTGAAGAAAAAATAAGTGCTTACAGTCAATTTAATTTTAGTGGCTTGGTTAATGATTATGATTGGCGCGGTAATTTCGGTGTGCGTTATGTAAAAACCGAAACAAAATCTTCGGGATATGGAAAACGCCGCTTAGGGTATACAGGTGAGCTTGATAATGGCCAACCATTATTAGTTGTAGAGTATACGGATTCAGGAATTCTTGAAGCAGAAAATAGTTATACCAATTGGCTACCCAGCGCTAATTTTAGCATTAACTTATCAGACAATTTATTAGTCAGAGCAGCAGCAGCAAAAGTGATGTCTCGCCCTGCCATCGACGATATTGGTGTGCAAACAACCTATACTGATATGCAAGCAGGCAGTTTTTCGCAAACAGGTGGAAATCCTCATTTAGCGCCTTATAAAGCCAACCAATATGACTTATCCTTTGAATATTACAGTGACAGTGGTGATGCATACGCAATTAACTTTTTTAGAAAAGATATATCGAGTTCAATTGGGCAAGTTACCTACCTAGATAGTACCCCTGATATTTGGGATGGAGAGCAATATGTTGATTCTTCAGTTAGTATAGATGGGTACGGAAATGTTAACGAAACCATTAATACTAAACAAAACCAACCTGGCGGAACAATTAGCGGGGTAGAGTTAGCTTTACAACATAATATGGACTATTTACCGAGCTTTTTAAATGGCTTAGGGGTACAAGCAAATTATACGTGGGCCGATACTAAAAACAATAACACTCAAAAAATAGACCTCCCTGGTGTGACTGACCCAGGTGATAAGCTGGAGGGGTTTGCCGAAAACTCATATAACATTGTTGCCTACTACGACAAAAATGCATTTCAAGCACGCTTAGCCTACAACTGGCGAGATGACTTTTTAAGTAGCCGAGCCGGTGTAAAAAGTGGCGGATTACCCGAGCATACAGCAGCCTATGGTCAGCTTGACTTTAGTATGTCTTATGCACTAAATGATAACTTTACGATCACAGGTGAAGCAATAAACATTACTGATGAACGAGTTTATCAGTACGCAGATATAAAGGAGAGAGTAATAAATGTGCAGTACACAGGCCCACGATACCGAATAGGCTTACGCGCCAAGTTTTAACTCTTTATTGAAATAACCCAAATTGCCATAAAGATCGCCCATCAGCGATCTTTATTATATTCCCACTATGTCACTTTTAAATATATAAGCAGCAATTAATTAGTTACCACTCCCCCTATTTTGTGCACATTACATTGACCATTCAAACATAATATGTTTATATTAAAGGTATGAGCGAACTTATATATTACGACCTAAAACAAACATCAGGAATGGCAGCGAGCCTTTCTGTTCAAGTGGCTAAAGAAATTGGCAGACGTATTGTGTCTGGATCATTTGAAGCCGGCAGTTTAATTGATGATGAAGATGCGCTCGCTAAACGCTACCAAGTGAGTCGTGTAGTTGTGCGCGATGCTGTTAAAATTTTAGTTAGCAAAGGGCTCTTAGATGTACGCAGAGGTATTGGTACTCGTGTGCTACCTCGAGATAGATGGAATATGCTCGACGATGATGTTTTAGCATGGCATTTATCAGCGCCACCTAATCGCAAGTTTTTAGAGCAATTAATGGATGTGCGTTTAGCTTTTGAGCCAAAAGCTGCTCGCTGGGCTGCAGAGCGCGCAAGACCTGAAGATTTAATCGAAATTGCCGCAGCATGCGAGCGTATGGCAAAAACCGATAACAGTGCAGAAGATTTTATTATTGCAGACTCCCTTTTTCATAAAGCCATTATAAAAGCCGCTCAAAATAGCTTTTTAGCCTCAATGGAAGGCGTCATTTATTCAGCTCTTTTAGTGAGTATTAAAGTAACAAATAAAGACCCACGTGATAACGGTGCATCTATTCCATTTCATCGTGAAGTGTACGAAGCCATTGCAGCCAAAGATGCTGAAAAAGCCGAGTTACTTACCGAAAAACTCCTCAAAGACGCCAGCTTTCGTCTTTCTGCGACAGTAAATAATAAATAGCCATTGTTTATTGTCGCAAATTCATATAAATAGTACGTATAAATAAATTATACGGACACTAAGATACTATGAGCGAACTAACGTACTACGATCTAAGACGCAGCAATGCGATGTCACCGAGTCTACCTGTTCAGGTGGCAAAAGAATTAGGCCGTAGAATAGTCGCTGGCACCTACACTCCTGGTTCACTTATTGATGATGAAAACCGTTTAGCTGAACGCTTTCAAGTAAGTCGAGTCGTTGTTCGAGATGCAGTAAAAATTCTTGTTGGTAAAGGCCTTTTAGATGTACGCAGAGGTATTGGCACTCGCGTAAAAACCCGTGATAACTGGGCGTTGCTTGACGACGATGTTCTTGCTTGGCATTTAAGCGCCCCCCTAAACCCTGAGTTTTTAACACAATTAATGGAATTTCGCTTAGCGTTTGAACCAAAAGCGGCAAGTGTTGCTGCTCAGCGTGCTACGCCTGAAGATATTAAAGCCATAGAAGATGCGTTAAATGAAATGCAAAGCTCAGTAAGCGATTTAGATAAATTTGTTATTGCTGATGCACATTTTCATGGTGCTATACTCCGCGCTTCACACAATGAATTATTTATATCTATGGAGTGTGTTATTTTTTCAGCTTTGCTTGTAAGTATAAAAGTAACCAACCAAAGTGCCGAAAGTAACCATGCTTCTATTCCATTTCATAAAGAAGTCTTTGATGCAATTTCACAAGGTGACAGTGATAAAGCGCTTGCTTTAACCGAAAATCTATTAGCAGATGCTAAAGCTAATTTAGCCAAATTAATGAATATCTGATTTAAATAGCGGCACTAACAAATCATTTAAAGTGAGAGGAATGATTAGCTAATGCCGCAAACACACAACGCTTTTAAAACTTACTTATAAGAAGTATGCAGCATAATTCTTGGCATTGGCTGTAAATTCTTCTAAGCCCATGCCTGCTTTGTACAAGCCACTACCTAAACCAAATCCGGATGCCCCCGCATTAACAAACTCATCTTGGTTTTGCGGTGACACACCGCCAACAGGGTAAATATTAATACCAGAAAGCACGGTAGTAATTGCTTTTAAACCTTTTGGTCCGGCTGTATCTGCTGGAAAAAACTTAAGCGCGTCTGCACCGGCATGTAATGCAGCAAACCCTTCAGTCGGCGTGTAAAACCCTGGTACGCAGTACAGTCCTTTTGATTTACTAAAACGGATCAGCTCTACATCGCTATGCGGCGAAATAATAATACGCCCGCCCGCTTCAATCACTTTTTCAACTTCGTCTTTGGTAACAACGGTGCCTGCACCAATAATCGCTATATCAGCGTACTTTTCGCTTAACAGTTCAATGCTTTTAAAAGCATCTGGAGAGTTTAATGGCACTTCAATAACGCGGTAACCGATATCAATAAGCACCTTTGCATAATCGAGTACTTCGTTAGGTGTAATACCACGCAAAATAGCAACTAATGGTAATTGCTTCATTGCTTGTGTGAGTGAAATTAATGACATTTTTGACTTTCCTTATCAGTGATAAACCCTGCTTTTACAGCAAGCGTAAACATGCCTATTGTAGAAGCGGTTGCACTGCTTAAAATAGAAGACGTAAATCCGAGCTCTTTTAGGGCTTCGCAATAAAGTGTGTTTAAACTGGAATTACCAATCAGATAGACATGTTTAATATCGTTAAGCTGGGTTTTGATACCCGCAAGCTCGGCGCCAATCAATAAACCCGAAAGGTAACTTGGAACATGCTCTGCTAATAACTGCTTATCTAATTTTAATGTACGTGCACTAAATAAAGCGCTCAATAAGCTAGTTTGAGTTTGACTAACACCTACTCCTTTTATAAAACTAGGTATGTCTGTCTGTGTAATATCTAATGAATCTAGGCCATCGCTTAAAATGCTATGCTTAGACAGCAAATTAAACATTTCGCCAGTCATAAATGTACTTAAACTCGTTATAACCGTTTTTTGCTGAGTATCCTTTGCAACTTCAACCCATTTTGAATGCGTCCCTGGTAAGCAAAACATAGTTTCACTTAATGTTTTATTGCTAAGCTCACCAGATTGCTTTTCCACAGCTAAAACAGCCCCAAAAACCTGCACCTCTTCACCACGCATTACATCGCATACATTATTTTCCATCACATACTTTACGCCAGGAACAATACGAATATCTAAGTTAGATTTATTTTTTGCAAGTTGTAAATTATTTGCCATGTCAGCTGAGGTACAAGGCGCATTTACATAACCTGTATCTTGCCAGCCAATTGCGCCACCCACCATGCCAGCCATCATTATGGGTAGTTTTTTGTCTGCTATCCACGGTGAGATATAACCGAGCAACACGGTTTCTATACAGCCGTTTTTTATATTTAATACACCAAGATCGCCGTTTACGGTATCTAAAATAGCGCCTTCGTTATTGATTAAAAAAGCTCTAAAATTAGAGCTTCCCCAATCAACAACAATCAGCGCCGGTAAGTTACTATTGCTGTTGTTCATTAAGCTGTCCTTAACTATTAAATTGATACTTCGTAATGTTTAATAAAGTCAAGATCTGGCTCTATTCCAAGGCCTGGGCCTTTTGGAAGTGCAACAGTGCCATTGTTATTTTTAACCTGCTCGTTTATGTTTAACGACTCTTGCAATAACTGCTCTCTGAACAAGTTAGGTGTTGTATCGTATTCCAGCATAGGCTGTACAGGGTGTGCAGCCCCAGGTAAATCTGGAAGTGCAGCCAATAAATGAAGGTTTGTCCCTACCGCAATTGCTGAGCCCCACACATGATTTACTACAGGAACAAAATGCGCATGCGCCATAGCCAATACTTTTTGATATTCGGTAATACCGCCAAGCGCACACACTTCGGGCTGTAATAAATCAACACATCTATTTTTAATTAAATCTCTGAAGCCCCAGCGAGTAAATTCAGCTTCGCCACCTGCAATACTCATATCAAGGGCTTCGCACAAGTCACGGTAGCCTTGGTGATCTTCTGGCGCAACCGGTTCTTCAAACCAGTAAACACCTAAGTTTTGTAGTTCACGACCTAATGGAATAGCTTCACGCGCAGTATAGGCATGGTTTGCATCAACCATTAAGCGCATATCACTCCCAATACCTTTACGTACGGCCTCAACAAGCTTTACATCACGCTCTGGAGAGAGACCAATTTTCATTTTCATTGCCGTAAAGCCCATTTCTTTAATGCGTTGGCTTTCTTCGGTGAATCGCTCTTCTAAATTAGGGAATTTTTGTAGCATCATGCCGTAACCATAAGCAGGTATACGCTCTCTATAAGCCCCCCCTAACAGTTTATAAACGGGCTGATTTAAAAACTTACCTGCGATATCCCACAGCGCAATATCTACGCCAGATAACGACTGAATTGGCATGCCTTTTTGGCCATGATCGCGTAATAAGTTGTAAACTTTGTGCCAAATAACGTCTCTGTCGAGCGGATCCATACCCAAAATCATCGGTTGAATCACATGTTCAACAATTGTTTTGTTGGCAAATGCAACACCGCCACCACCAAAGCACTCGCCCCAACCAGTAATACCTATATCAGTACGAACTTCAACCAAATGTGCAGTGCGTTTTGCATAGTACTGCTGAGAATAACCTAGCTCTTCATCTAGATCGTATTGTAAAACGTGGCTAATAATTTGAGTTATTTTCATTGTCTGTTCCTTAAACCTTTAACGCACGTGAAACACGTTTGTAGACGAGGTAATCATCTAAAGCTAATAACGAGCAATCAGCCCCAACACCCGATTGTTTAATGCCAAAGTGCGGTAAATTAATACTGTACTTAATCCCGTTTACTTGTACTTCGCCAAAGCGTAAGTGCTTAGCAAAATAAGAAATGGTGTCTTCGTTATTGCTAAAAATAAATGAGCTTAAACCAGCGTCTGTATCATTAGCATCGCTAAGCACTTGATCGTTATCGCTAAATGAAATAATGCTAATAACAGGGC
This sequence comes from Pseudoalteromonas carrageenovora IAM 12662, assembly GCF_900239935.1. Taxonomy (NCBI): domain Bacteria; kingdom Pseudomonadati; phylum Pseudomonadota; class Gammaproteobacteria; order Alteromonadales; family Pseudoalteromonadaceae; genus Pseudoalteromonas; species Pseudoalteromonas carrageenovora. Next base: position 51,322 of record NZ_LT965930.1, on the reverse strand, counting down.
CAAATATTTCGTCTTTGTATATTTTCATGCTCGAATCAACATTTGTGAGCACGGTTGGTTCGTAAAAATATCCAGTAACGCCGGCAGGCTTTTTACCCCCTAGCTGCAATTTTGCCCCATTTTGCTGTGCATCCTTCACGAGCTCATCGATACGTTGCCATGAGTTGGCATCCATAACAGGGCCCATATCAATAGCCTCGTTTTTATCAAAACCAACCTTTACTGCTTTTGCACGTGTAAGTACTTTTTCAATAAATTCATCAGCAACGCTTTCGTGTACAAATACGCGGTTTGGGGTCACACAAATTTGCCCTGCGTTGGCAAATTTAACGCCACAAATTACATCTGCCGCGTTATCTAAATTTGCATCGCTACATACAATAGCTGGTGCATTACCACCAAGTTCCATTGAGTAACGCTTAATTGAAGTAGCACCTGTTGCAATGACATGCTTACCTACATTAGTAGAGCCAATTAAAGTAAGTATTGAGGGGATGGTTGATGCTGAAATGGCATCGCCGACGGTGCTATCAGTGCCCGAAAGTATGTTAACCACACCTGCTGGCAAACCTATTTTTTCACATAATTCACCTACTGCATATGCAGACAAAGGGGTTTTGCTTGACGGCTTTACTACAAGTGGACAGCCTGCTGCCATTGCTGGGCCTAATTTATAAGCTAAATTTAATAATGGAAAATTCCACGCTAAAAAGGCAGCGGCTACACCCGCTGGCTCGCGGCTTAATGTATGGCTATGCGTACCTTCAGTGTCATTTAATTCTTCGTCAACCATATTAACAATTGCGTCGGCATAGAAGGTCAGGCTATCAACCAACATTTGATAGTCATCAGCGGTTGAATCCCACGGTTTTGCCATTTCTAAATGAACGCATTCACGTAGGTGCTCTTCATTTTCAATTACAGCATCACGCAGTTTAAGCATCCATTGTGCACGCTCTTTTGCAGGCGTCGCTGACCAAGTTGCAAACGCGCTTTGCGCAGCATCAAGTGCTAACGACGCTTCATTTATACCTGCTGCTGATATTTGCCCAACAGCTTCAAGTGTTGCAGGGTTAATAACATCAGTTGAAACATCACTGGTTATCAATTTACCGCCAATATACAGTTGTTTAGAAAGCATTCTGTCGCTCCATTATTATCTACAACACCCACAAGGGTTAAATGATCAAAAAAAGGCACGTCGGCCTTAATACATAGCAACTATTTAAACATATGATGTTTGAATGAGCAAACAGAAAATACATTTAGTTAACAAAAAATACTAGTCGCCAAAACTTAGTTTGGCCTTTTACTACTATGCCTTGTTCACTACTTTGTATTGAATGTTGTAAGGAATCGCTATTACCTATACACGGTTCTATCCCCAGTACAAAAGGAGCTGAAGCTCCAGTTGCAGACCAACCATTGTAATTAAACCAAAGCCCTAAGTGACTTATGCTTGCTGATGAAAATTCAAACCCGCAGCTTTGCTGAGCTTTATCATCAACCAGTTTTACAATTATATTTTGATCTTTATAAGTACCCGTATTTAAGTGTTTGCTAAAAACCTTACTTGCAAAACCACTGTTATAGGACATAACTTTATTTAGCGGAGGGACTTTAGTTGAGCACTCACTCCAATTAATAAAGGCACTATTAACGTTATAAAAACGACTAAGCCCTTCGTCAACTTTAAACTCCATATGTTTGCTATTTATTGAAATACGCATTTCTGGTTCTACAGCAAAAATAGGATGCGCTGACCAAACAAATGGGAGATTGTGCGTTGTGTTATTTTTTACGTGGTAATCAACAAGCAGCCGCTTACTGTGTTTTTTTAAGGTAAACGTTCTTATAAATGTAAAAGTAGAGTCAAAAACCTCAGCTTGTAAGCTAAGTATTATTTCTTCATCGCTAATATGGGTATTAGTTATTTGCCATGCTTGGCACCACAATTCACCATGATCATGTGAAAAATGCGTTTTATTGGGGATATGTTCGTACAGCTGAGGAGAAATACCCGGAAAACATTCATCCCAACCACCGCTATCATGCTCAGAGAAATCATTATTTTTTGCAGGTTTTAAAGTGATTTGTTTATCGTGAGCAAGCCACTCTCTATTGTGTTTTAAGCTTACAATAGAGATGACTTTTGCACCCAACTGAGGAATGACTGTAATAGCAAGCTCACTATTTTTTAGCAAAATAGCCTCAAAACCATGAGCCTTACAGTGTATTAAGTTAAGCACTTTAATCGTGATAAATTACAGAACGGCCACCATCAATGATTAAGCTTTGCCCTGTCATAAAACTCGAATCTGAACTGGCTAAAAACACGGCTGGGTAAGCAATTTCTTCAGTTGTTCCATTTCGTTTTAGAGGATGTACATCGCCCATTGCTTTGCGTGAAGCTTGCGGATCGTCTGTTTGCTCCCACGACTTAAACGCCATAGGTGTTTCTATCATGCCTGGGCACAGTGCGTTTACTCGTATGTTGTGCTTTGCGTATTCAACGGCCAAGTTTTTAGTTAACCCTATAACCGCATGCTTAGTTACCGCATACGGAAAATATCCCGGTACAATTTTATAAGAATGCACAGAACCTACGTTTATAATACTGCCCCGGCCTAACTCTTTCATATGCTCAAGTACGGCTACAGCACATTGCCACATACCTTCAACATTGACCGCAAAGCTATCTCGCCACATTTGTGGAGTAACGTCATCTACGTTTCGCCCGGGGCTAATTAAAGCCGCGTTATTAACTAAAACACTGGGCTTGCCGAGCTCATTAACTACTTTTTCAATCATGTTTTTTATAGCCGTTTCATCGCTAATATCGGTATGAGCAAAAATAGCATCAAACCCTTTGCTTTTTAGCTCTGCTACAACACTTTCGCCCATTTCTTTATTTATATCGGCAACACACACTTTAGCGCCTTGCTCACAAAATATGCGTGCTACAGTTTTTCCAATTCCATCGGCTGCACCAGTAACAATAGCAACTTCGTTTAATAATCGTGATGACATAGATATGTTCCTTATTTATTGAGCCCAGGGACCAAATCACGTTCAATGGCCTCAATAGACTTACCCTTAGTTTCGGGTAGTATGAATGCCATAACAATACATCCTACAACAGCGACCCCTCCATAATATAAAAACGTATTTGCTGCGCCCATGTTCTCTAATTGCCAAGGGAAAAACTGCTGAATACTCCAGCTAGAAATACTCTGTACTAAGGCAGCAAAGGGTAGGGCAACACTGCGTACTCGGCTTGAAAATATCTCCGAGAATATCACCCACATGATTGGCCCTATCGACATATTAAAGGCGGCTAAAAATGCAAATAATCCAAATAAAACATACGCAGGACTAATATTTATAGAAGCATTAATAATTGCACCGGTAACAACTGGTAGCTCTTTTTTACTGTAAATAGTGGCTAAGTCTGCTTTTAGTGCAACATCAGTACTATATATTTTATTTTCGAAAACGTGCAGCTTTGTAATATCTACTTTTTGCTCTGCAACTTTAGATATTGCCTCACTGTTGAGTGAATACGTGGCATTTTCAAAGCCATGCCAAATTGATATATGCGCAACAGCAATAAGCAATAAACCGGTAATTGTTAATGTTCTTCTGCCGAGTTTTTCAACAAAGAATATGGCGACCAATGTAAATAATACAGATACGCCACCAAGTACTATTGTTTGTAGAAATGAATTTTCAACGCTCATACCTATTTGTTCAAACACGGTAGGCGCATAAAACAGTACGGCGTTCATACCGGTTGCGCCCTGCACTACCGCGTAACATACAGCAAGTAATACAACAAAACGCATAGGCTTACTAAACAATACTTTAAGTTGCTCTAGTGCACTGCTTTTTGAATCTTCTTGGATGGTTGCTTTAATATCGTTGAGTACTACTTCGGTATCGGCGTTATTGATTCCCATACCTTTGAATACATCGCGTGCTTCTTCATCACGTTTTTTGCTCATTAACCAGCGCGGCGATTCAGGAATCGTCATTAATAACGAAAACCAAATAATATTAGGCACAATTTCAAAGCCAAGCATATAACGCCAAATATTGGCTTCATTTAACCATTCCATTGAGCCCATGTTTTTAACAAAAAAGTAATTAACAACAAACGCAAATAAGCTGCCCAAGGTTATAAGCAACTGATTAACTGATACAAATTTGCCTCGTTTATTAGCGGGTGCAATTTCACCAATGTACATGGCTGAGACGGTTATGGAGGCAAATGCGACCCCTCCTATAAAGCGGCCAACAACCAGCATGGGGTAACTTACCGCAAAAGAAGAAATAACCGTTGAGAGTGAATACGTTAAAGCAATACCAATAAGCACCTTTTTACGACCAAATTTTTGACATAAAGTCCCTGTAAAAAACAGTGCGATGATTACGCCGACAATGGCGCAACCCACTACATTACCAGTTTGTAAACTGGTTAGCTCAAACTGCGAACTAACATAACGTAACGCCCCCGATATATTGGCCGCGTCTAGGCCAAAGACAAATCCGCCAAATGCTGCAATGAGGGAGTACTTAATTGCTTTTGTTGATTGTGTGTGTGTGTCTTTCAATGTATTACCCTTAGTTTTATTTTTATACTTTTACTGTGTTGGTAATAAGTGCTCTACAACATATAAAAGAATAACATTGATAGAATTAGTAAAAACAATATAAACATATGATGTTTATGTATGCAATGTGTTTTTTCTCTCACATCTAATCAATGTAAGAGAAAAAACACAAAATTAATATTTAAAGTGAATACGTAAAATTAAAAGCCGTCTATTTTAACGCAAGGCTCTGATACGCCTTTTACCGCATTTTTAAATGCAAGCGTAGCGCCGTGAGGTATAGCATCAACTGGGGTATCTTCTAGGCCACATTGTGCTGACGTTACGTAAAGTGTTGTACCGTCATCGCCAAACGCTGGGCAGGTAGGGCGAGGTGTTTGAGTCGCCAAGCTTTGAATTACCTTAGCTTCGGGCGATATGCAATCTACACGTGCGCCATCCCAAAGTGCAATCCACATGTTGCCTTCGCTATCAATTATAGCGCCATCAGGTGATACAGCTGAGCTTGAATAGTCAAAAAATAACACGCTCTCCCCTATTGGCGAACCTGTAAGTGAGTCGACGTCAAATCGGTAAATTTTTTGCGTTTTTGAATCTGCGTAATAAGCTCTTGCACGCAACTTATCAAAACAAATACCATTGGGTATGGTTAAATCACTAACAACTTGAGTAACTACGCCGTTGTAATAACGATATATAGCCCCTTCGTTTTCGTGAGCATCGCTGTGCATTGTGCTTATCCAAAACCCACCCCACGGATCGGCACGCCCATCGTTGCTGCGGTTGTCAGGTTTATCTGCTTCAACGCTGCACAAAAAAGTTTGCTTATGCGTGCTGGTATTATAGGTATTTAGGCCTTTATCACTTGATAGTAATAGGGTTTCATTGTTTACCCAAGCCAAAGCGGTAACCATATCATCAAAGCGTTGCTCGACTTTATGGTCGCCTTTTCTGCTGTGCAAAATATGGTTTGGAAAATCGACCCAATAAAGCGTTTGTGTCATCGGGTGCCACAAAGGGCCCTCGCCTACAAAATTTAGTGTGTTATCAAAAACAGTTGCTGTAAGTGTATTCATTTAATTCTCTGAGCAAGTTACCAGTTAGTATGTGAGCCATCACGCTTTGATAAATGCGGCGCTTCGGTTTCTACAGGGGTTGCCAATTTGAACGCGGCTTCGTTCACTTCAACACCTAAACCAGGTACTTCAGGAATGGTAAACTTATTACCTGTTAATACATGCTGCTTAGGAAAAAGAAGTGGATCATGGGCGCCAAACTCACTAAATGGCCCCTGGTGTGTTTCCATTAAGCCTAAATTTGGTAGTGCTGCTGCAAAATGATTTGTTGCTGCTGTACACACAGGGCCAAGCGGGTTATGTGGCATAACATCTATATAATGTGCCTCAGCCCAGCCTGCTACTTTCATCGCCTCCGTTAAGCCACCAATGTTACACACATCTACACGTAAATATTGAGTAAGCCCCTGCTCTATATAAGGCTTAGCTGCCCATTTAGAACTAAATTCTTCACCAATAGCAAAAGGAATATGCGTTAAAGTACGCAGCGTTTTATATGCATCAGGAGACTCATGACGAATCGGCTCTTCAATAAAATCAAGCGTGTCGGGCTTTAAACGTTGGCAAAACGAAGCGGCTTCAGCCACGCTTAATCTGTGATGGTAATCAATACCGAGTGTAATATCAGGCCCAAGTACTTTACGCAGCTCATTTAAGCAGCGAGCTGTGCGCGTTATAGATTCTTGTGGTTCAAAAAAAACAGGGTCGTCAAAACGACTCGGTATCACTCTAATTGTTGTCCAACCTAGCGCTATAAGTGCTTTAGCTTCTTTTACTAAATCATCAAATTTATCTGGGTCGGCCTCAGTATAGCAACACGCAAAACACGCTATGTGCTCACGTTGTTTACCGCCTAAAAGTTGATACACCGGCACTTGTAATGATTTACCTAAAATATCATAAAGGGCAATATCAATCGCTGAAATAGCGGCCGTAATTACACGGCCACCTTCAAAATAATGACTTCGATAAAGCTCTTGCCAAATACGACCAATTTTACGAGGGTCTTGACCTTTCAAAAAGCCTGCAAAATGCTGTATGGCACCAATGACTGCATGCTCACGATTTGAAAGACCAGACTCGCCCCAGCCAACAATACCACACTCGGTTACAACTTTTACTAAAAGCTGGTTACGTTTGCCAACGCAGCCTAGTAATGCTTCAACAGATTCTATTTTCATTTATTATTACCTATAAATTTTTAAGGCTGAGTGGCTGGTAATCGGTATTTGTCCATGCGGTCAATATCGTATTTTTCGTATTTTCTTTTTAATAACCAACGCGGACGCTCAAGTGTAAGTTCCCAGTCAAACAATGATTTAAACATAGATTTAACGCGTTCAGGATTTTTTGCTGCTAAATTTGTTTGCTCACCAACATCTGTACTCAAGTCGAACAGTTCTGCAGGGCGGTCTGGATAACGAATAAGCTTCCAATCGTTATCACGAATAACCGCTCTGTTTTCTTTTTTCCAATACATAACTTTGTGCGGGCGCTCTGTATTTTTACCTTGAATATAAGGGAGTAAATCAACGCCATCAATATCACTACCTAACGCTTTACCTTGTGCCGCACTGTAAAAGGTGGGCAGTAAATCGAGTGTACTAACCGGGTAGTCGTAAACAGAACCTGGTTTAATATGCTTAGGCCAACTCATTACAAACGGTACTCGAATACCGCCCTCTAGCTGGTTAGACTTAGTACCCGCAAGAGGTGCATTATTTGATGCGTTTTTATCAGAAGGACCACCGTTGTCGTTTGAAAAAACCACAATAGTATTGTCATCTAAACCTAGCTCTTTAAGTTTATCAAGTACATAACCACTGGCTCTGTCTAGCCCTAGGGTCATTGCAGCAAGCTCTTTGCGTTTACCGGTTAAATGAGGGAATTTTGCTAAGTCTTTAGGGTCTGATTCAAGCGGGGTGTGTACTGCATTGAATGCTAAGTAGATAAAAAAGGGTTCATCTTTATTTTCTTCAATATATTTTACAGCTTCTTTACCTAACTCGTCGGTTAAATACTCTTTTGGCTCTTCGTAATTACCAAAGTTGCGTTCTAATTTTTTATCAAAAAAATGTTTGTTTCCTTTTTTCATTTCTTGTTCTGAATAGCTAAAGTAGCTTCTGTCACCACCTCTAAACCCTAAAAAGGTATCAAAACCACGCTTTAAAGGATGAAACCTGTCGGCGTCACCTAAATGCCACTTACCAAATACCGCTGTTTTATAACCTTGCTCTTTAAGGTAATCTGCCATCGTTTTTTGATCTAGCGGCAAGCCCATATCTGCACCTTTTAATGCAGAATTATCACTCATAAAACCCGGTACATTAATTTCTTCATAGCCAAAGCGTTGTTGGTACTTACCTGTCATTAAACCTGCGCGTGAAGGACCGCAGGTAGAATCACTTACGTAACCTTGAGTAAAGCGTACACCGCTTTGGGCAAGTTTATCTAAATTAGGTGTTTTGAGCTGCGTACTACCTTGAAAGCCAAAATCACCAAAACCTGCATCATCAGCAAAAATTAAAACAATATTAGGTTTTTCTGTTTGTGCTTTTGCCATTGCATTAGTACTAACGCAAAAGCCTAAACATACAGAAAGAAGAACAAGTAGCTTATTCATCACAGTTTCCTATTTAATATAATAGTTAAGCACATAGCTAAAAAATATTAATTACACCATAGCTAACATATTGGTTATATTAGACTATTACGGCTAGTTAATTTAATGGTTGAGTTGTAAATAATGCGTTTATAAATCACAATATCGCTACACTAAACAAAACATAACAATATTGCAAACATATGATGTATGATATTCTGAAATTAATTTTTCAATTTCTTACTATTACTTAAGCCTAATGACAGTGTCAGTTTAAAGGCAAAGCCTATTTACTGTGTGCTTAGCTGCGGCCCGTTATTTAATTTTAAGTATGTATTGGTGTGCTATTAAAGGTGAATTCTAAAATGATAAATATAAAAAACAGCCTTTTTGTTGTTCTTTTTTTATGCAGTTGCTTTTCAGCGATTGCAAACGAGGAATGCCAGTCTTGTCATCAACAACAAACCCATGATTGGAAGCAGTCAGACCATGCAAACTCAATGGCTTTAGCCAATAAAGATACCGTGCTTGGTGATTTTAGTAATATAACCGCGACCCACTTTTCTCAAAAAGCCGTTTTTTATAAAGAAAAAGAGTCCTTTTTAATTGATTTGACCGAGCAAGGCACTAAAAAACGTACACCGTAAGTTATGTATTTGGCTTTGACCCATTGCAGCAGTATTTAATTGAAGTTGAAAAAGGCAAATACCAAGTATTTCCTTTTGCATGGGATAGTCGCGCTAAATCACTAGGCGGCCAGCGTTGGTATGCTAACTACGCTAACGAGGATGTAAAACCTAACGACCGTCTCCATTGGCTGCAACCTCTACAAAACTGGAACGGCATGTGCGCCGATTGCCATTCAGATAATTTAAAGCGTAATTACACTACTGAAAAAGAAAGCTTTGATACGCACTTTTCAAATATTAATGTGGGTTGTAAATCGTGCCACAGCGATATAACGGATGAACATAAAACTAAAAAAGTGACTAAATCGGCTCAAACAAGCCCTACCAATATGTCGCAGTGGAAAATAATTGGCGATAATAAAATTGCTACTTGGCAAGGTGAGCCGCGCGATAACAGCTTTATGCAAGGCTGTTATGCGTGTCATTCGCTTAGAAGCCCACTGACTGATGGCTTTGATAACAGCCAAGCGTTTTTAGACCAATTTAGCCCTTCATTTTTAGAACCGAATTTGTATCACGCCGATGGCCAAATTAAAGAAGAAGTGTATGTGTTTGGCTCTTTTGCACAAAGTAAAATGTACAAAGCCGGGGTTAACTGTGTTGACTGCCACGATAAACACACCATGAAAGTTAAAACAAAAACAAATGGGCTGTGCTTACAGTGCCACAGTGCGAGCGAATACAACAAACCCGAGCATCATCGTCATAAAGAACAATCAACCGGGGCGCAATGTGTTAACTGCCATATGCCAACCAACAGATACATGGGCGTTGATGACAGGCGCGACCACAGCTTTAAAATTCCGCGCCCTGACATATCAATAAAATACGATACACCTAATGCATGTGTGCAATGCCACGACGGTAAAACCAACGAATGGGCAGAAAGCACACTTGAAAAATGGCATGGTAAAGCACCTGAATTAAGTGCAAGCGAGCACAGTATGCTTGAACTGCGCTCATTAAAAGCGATATCGCAAAATGCACATATGAGCTTAATTAATGACTTTTCGTTAAACGAAATAGACCGCGCCAGTGCAATTGCATATCTAGGCAACTCAGGTGCTGAGCTAAACGATGCCACAGTAAAAAGTTGGGTTAATTCGCCGCTTCCGCTTATTCGCTTAGCGATTGCTAAAGTGGGCTTTTTACTCCCCGAAGCAGAGCGCTTGAAAAGCTACAAACAACTATTAACCGACAAATTAAAGTCAGTGCGTGTTGCTGCAGCGCAAAACCTAAGCCAAACAACAGCGCAGTTAAACGGGCTTAATCAATCAATTATAGAGCTCGCACACGCCAATACCGTCAATACATGGCGCGGTGAAGGCAACATCAATCAAAGTCTGCTCGCGCTTAACAAGCAAGACATAAACGGTGCTATAAAGTCGTTACAAAAAGGCATTAGCGTTGACCCTTACTTTGATGCAAGTTATGTAAATTTAGCCGATATTTATTATCGCCTTGGTCAAACAGCAAAAATGCAAAGCACGTTAAACAGTGGTTTAAACGCAGTACCTACCTCTGCGCCGCTGCATTATGCAAATGGTATGGCGCTTATTAGAAGCGGTAACAAACCTGCAGCAGTTGATTCGTTTAAACGCGCAATGACACTTGAGAGTAATAACGTGCAATACGCTTATTTGTATTTTTTAGCACTAGATAGCATTGGCTCAACAGCGCAAGCTGTGAGTGAATTAAAACTCAAAATTGGTGCTTATAATAATGCGCAGCAGCTTAAAAACTTAGGGATGAGCTTTGCTCAAAAGCTGAAAAATTCTGAGGATTACCACTTTTTTGCTCGTTTAAAATAATTTTTAAAAATTGAATTATTTTTTCAACCTAAATTTGTAATTTAGATTAGAGATTAAAATTCAGTCACTTAACTTAATAATCTTGTGTTACTTAAACAGCAATACAAGGTTACAACCTCAATATTACAAGCAACATTTAATAAACAAGTAATCAACACATTGCACTTGCAAACATCATATGTTTAAATTGTTAGAATGAATCATTCGCGGTTATTTACACTTCTTGATTGCTTATAGCTTTATCGCAATTAAGAGTCGCTGTTTAATTAGCCTGATTCTAAATAACAGATACTGCCGTTGCATTATCTGCACACACAGTAATTATGAAGAAACGGAGTGGTTAAAATGCTTAAACACAGTAAATTGCATACAGCAATATTACTTGCATGTTGTTCTTTATCAGCTTTCACACACACTGCATATGCACAAGAAGAAACAACCGCAAAACAAGCTAAAAGCAATTCAGACGATTTTGAAGTTATTTTAGTGAGCGCACAAAAACGCGATCAAGCATTAAAAGAAGTTCCCTCTTCAATCGAAGTGCTAAGCGGTGATTTAATTGAAGAAATTGGTATAGATAATGGGTTTGATCTAGTCACCTACTTACCTGGTTTTGGCATTGATGACAGCAGTGAAATACGAACTACAACATTAAAAACACGTGGTATAGGCACTTTCACAAATTCAATTGGCTTACAGTCTTCAAACCTAGTCGTTATAGATGGTGAAGTATTACCTCGCCAATCAATGCTTAACTTACCTATTTCAGATGTACAGCGTGTAGAAGCAATGCGCGGCCCACAAGGCACTTTATTTGGCCAAAACACATCAACAGGCCTATTGCATTATGTAACTAAAAAGCCGCAACTAGATGACCGAGTTTCAGGCACGGTTAGAGCACAAGTTACTGAGTTTGATGGCACTGATTTTAGCGGCACCGTAAATGTACCACTTAACGAAAACTGGGCAGCTCGATTTAACGCACAATACAGTGATATTGATGGTTGGATAAAAAACACCATGCCTGGTGAAGAAGATTACACTATTGGCGCAAAAACAACGAAAGCTGGTCGCGGCCAACTTTTGTACGACAACGGTGAAGAGCTAAACGTACTATTTCGCTTAGAATATTCAGAGACAGACACAAATTGTTGTTCTCTTACTCGTTTAGGAGGAATAAACCCAGATTTTGGCCCTCGTCCAATTGTTAATGTAAAAGATGATGGCACCATTGAAGGCACAACTTATAACCGTGTTAATCCTGAGTCTACTTTTGAAGAAGCCGGCGGCCCAGTTACATCACGTAATGCAGAAGGTAACTTTGGTAGAACAGAAAATTTTGGCTTTTCAATATCGGCTGATTACTACCTAAATGATGAAATTACGCTTAGCTATAATGGTAGCTACAGAGATTTTGATTTATATAACAGTTCAGCATTTTTCACTATTAATTTTCCTGTAGAGCGAACCGCTTTTGGTGGTAACGAATCAGTTGATGTGCTTCAACAAGAATTTCGCATCTCATCGTTTAACAATGAAAAGTTTGATTGGGTATTAGGCCTTTTTTACCATGATACCGACGGCCAACGCTCAGAGGTACGCGATGGCTGTATTGCAGGTAACCGTGGCTTTATTGAAGGCGGCGAATTAACAGGGTGTTATTCAAAGCAATCTACCGATGCTTTTTTAGCTAACTATGCAACTACTGGCGATGACGACCGCTCATTACTAACGCCTTCTCGCTTACTAAATAGTGGTGATTTTACAACTGGCTTTGAAAACGTCGCTATTTTTGGACAACTTGAATACCAAATAACTGAGCAATTAGATGCTACTTTTGGTTTTAGATTATTACACGAAAAAAGTGATGCAACCTTTGCTCGTACAGATTTGGCAACACCTTCTACGGGTGTTGGAATGGAAACATTCAATGAAGTATTAGAGCTTGCTCAAACAGATCCATCGCTTATTTTACGCCAAGACGCGCCAACTAAATTTGATAACTCAGACACCGCCTTTATATACAAAGCGGTTGTAGGGTATGACTTTACTGATGATATTCGCGGTTATGTAAATTATTCTACCGGCTATAAAGGGGCATCTTACTTTGTAACAACAAATACAGACCCTGCCGATGCAGACAACTTCCCTACCGCTCCTGAAAACTCTTCAAACTTTGAAGTAGGTCTGCGTTCAGCGTATTTTGATAATGATTTACTGTTTAACTTTACGTACTTTGATATGAAAGTTGACGATTATCAAGTGCGTGCCAGCCGTGTAATAGATGAAGAAAATAACATTATTTTTGCAGGCTATGTAAACGCAGCACAAGCACGTTCAACCGGTATTGAAGCCGATGTAGTGGTTAAAATATCAGATAAATTAAAGTGGTCGTTTAACTACGCTTATTTTGATGCTCGCTACGAGGACTTTGCTGATACACCTATAAACTGTCCTGCAGATGATGGTGGGTTACTTGCTTCTCGTTGTACAACTGATTCAACAGGCCGTCAGAGCTTTGATCAAACGGGTTTATCTTTCCCTAATAATGCTGAGCAGCAATTTTTAAGTACTATTTCATATAATACACAAATTGCTGATACAGGCTGGAATGCTAATACACGTGCAGTTTGGCGTTATAATGGCAGCCATACACAATCAATTAACGAACTTGCCTTTGGCGAATCAGCTAACCCATCGTCAAGCATTTGGGATGGTTACTTAAGCGTAAGCAAAGATAACTTACAGTTTAGTGTATTCATTAAAAACTTATTTGATAAGTCGTACACTACTCGCCAACGTATAAACTCTGAAGGTTTTGGTGAAGCGTTTTACCCTCGTGATTGGAAACGTTATGTAGGTGCAAGTGTTGAGTATAGCTTTTAGTAAATAACGAAAACTGAATATATAAAAATAGCGCTAATTAAGCGCTATTTTTATATCTGCATTTTTTATTTAAATTACTTACATCGGCTTTTTTCTTCCAACTAACTCCCCGTTAGCATCGTTTATAACCGCATTACTAATATCTACATGTTCATTATTACTCCAACGAACTGATACATTATTTATCTTTGTACACGTACCTAAACCAATGTGTAGCTTGCTGTTTTCGCTTTGTGAAAAGCCGGCACCTGTTGCGCCTACAACTCGTTTATAAGTTTGCCCACACGCTTTTATAGTCGCAGTAGCTCCCAATGCCGACACACCAGCGTTAGGTGAGTAACCAATATTAGTGACTAAAAAGTTATGCTTCGCGTCTAAAGCTGTGTTATTGGTAAATAAATGCCAACGGCCGCGCTCGTTTGAGTAAATTAAGTCAAGGTCGCCGTCATTATCGTAATCAAAGGCCTGTGCACTGCCCCCTGTTGCTCCAAGTTCAGTTGAAATAACACCATGATTTTTTAAAGCCTCAAAGCCTTTACCTTGCTGATTTAAATACAGTACCTGCTTGTTCGCTTTTGCTGGGTTACCATAACGTAATACAAATAAGTCGCTCCAGCCATCATTATTAAAATCCCCGGCTACAGCACTGGTTGTAGGTTCGCTTAAATTAACATTGAGCTTGGCTGTTGCATCAACAAATTTACCTTGTCGGTTTTCTAATAACACCGCTGGTAATGGCTCAAGCCCTTTTACTTTGGGTGAATTGGTCACTCTTTTAATAACACCAGCGGTCGGCGATTTAGTATCGCCAGCTACTCGCCAAGTATCGTTACCTAAGTAACCTATATATAAACCTTTGTTACTTAGCTTTTTAGGCCAGCCAGCAGCTTGTTCTTTTGTTACCTGTACCGTACGTTCACTACCGCCATGACCCTTAAGTTTTAACGGCTCACTATTTTTACCAATAAACACATTAAAATGAGGATATGCCATTTGCAGGTTTTCTATTTCAAAATTACCTTCGATTTTAAAGTCTTCAAATTTAAATGCTTCGTTACGAGTAAAGAAAGCAAAATTTTGAGATTGAGCATCATAAAAGGTGTGTTGTTCAAATTGATGTTTAGCGCGGGTTAAAAATAAATCGAAGTCACCGTCATTATCAAAGTCGATTTCGGTCATGCTGCTTACATGGCTAATATTGCGATTATCCCCTAGGACAGCCTTACTTTTATTTTTATAACCTAAATCAGATTTACTCTGCGCTACAACAATGTCATCTCCGCCGTAAAAAAATAAATCATCGTGCCCGTCATTATCAAAATCACTAACTAAGGCCTTATATCCAAGCCATTTTGCAGTAGGTAAGTAATCGACAAACTTAAACTGATTATGTCCTTCGTTTTTATATATGTGGTTGGCTCCCTTTTTTTGCTTCTTAAGCGGAAAAGCTGAGAGCATTAAATCTAAGGTGCCACTGTTATTGCCATCTATTAATTTAACCGCACGGCCGCGTGTACGTTCAAAATCATTAAATGTTTCTCCACCTTCAACAGTCCGGTCGTGATTTATTTGAAACGATACAGGTAAACGAGGTTTTAAGCCGCCACCACCGCCTTGAGCAATTATTAAATCCATTCTTCCATCAAGGTCATAATCAGCAACAGCGACGCCGTGAGTGTCGCCTTTAATAATTATCTGAGGTGCTGAAAAGGTATTGTCTTTGTTATTCCAGAAAATTTTTACTGCGTGGGTGTGCTCAGTAATTAATACATCTTGATAGCCGTCTTTATCAAAGTCAGTAATGAGTGCACTATCCCATTTACGTCTCGACAAAGGTTCAAAAGGAATAACATTTTTAGTTTCCGTGAACATATTCCCCTTTGTGAAACTATTTTTGTAGGGGTCAACTTTCATATAGCTGCAACCGCTAAGGACAATACTTGTAGCAATAAAAGTTAAGTAAAAAGTTTTATTTACTGGCTTATAATTATTTTTCATTTCTTTAATCCTTAATTAGCTAATTGAGCCGGCTTTTTCTGCCAAACACGGACATACTCAATTTCAAAATCAACCACGCCATCCTCTTTTTTTCCTTCAGGGCTATTACGCTCAAGCTCCTCTTTGCTGGTCGGTACACCATGCCAAGGAAATGTTTCCTGATCGAGCCATAAAAATAACGGCTTAGTGGCTACATAACCTTTATCAACCCCACGATGCTCTTTAGCCCATGCATCTGCTTGTTCAGCGCTAACTTCACTAAATAACTTACCATCAACATAATACTTAATCCCATCAGCACTCCAATCAATTCCATATACATGAAAGTCATCAGCGACTCTAAATCCTAAGTCTTTGCGCTCTGTATAAGTGGGCTTCCCCATTACCTCTTTATTCCAATCGCGAATTGACCACCATAGTTCACTGTCTATATGGTCTTTTTTCGGGTCAAGGGAGTCTCCAAACAGTTCAAAAAAATCAACTTCAAGCTTTTCACCCATCGACCAAAATGCACTGCTTATTTGCGCATCAGCGGCTTTACTTTTAATTTCTATATATCCGTATTGAAATGATCTGCGGCCAATAAAACACGCTGTTGTTATATTTTCGTATTTAAGTGCATCACCAAAAACAGGTTTGTGAATTTTTTCTTCAAAAGGAAAATCGGGCTCCCAACGGGTCTCAAGTTTTAATTTTCCATCTTCTAAGCGATAGTTATTACCCGAAAACTGCGAAGGTGCTCGCCCTTTCCATACTTTTTTATGTGGCCTATCTGGGTGTTTATAAACGGGTTTGCCGTTTTCTAGTTTGCCTACAATGTACCAACGCTCTTCATCGATGGTACTGCCTTCAAATTCATCACTTACTTGCGTGTTAAGTATCCACTTACCTGTATTTTGCGGATCGCTTAAGGGAAATAGAAATTCATTAGCGAAAGTAGCATTACTGCCGAACGCCACCATACTAAGGACAATTACACTTAGTGATGTTTTTTTTATATGTAAAATATTCATGCTTTTTGTTTCCTACAAAGACAGAGCTAATAATGTCCGGTGAACTTTGCTTCCAAACTAAAAAATCCCATTGTTAAATTAACAATGGGATCTAAATTTAGATACGTCGTTATTTACTGATAAATTCACTAGCGCTTGTAATGCTGCCACCATTACGATTTGTTCCGTCAATAGCATTTTCTCGATAAATAATTGGATTGTTGCGCGTTACATCCCCAGCATTCAGTCCTAGTAGTGAGTAGTCAATATCCGCATCCGCTTGTATAGCAGCATTAACTTTAATGCTGTATCGGCCACCAAATTTTCTATATCGTTTTCTTTGAATATTGTTACTTCCCTCATCTAAGTCCTGTGAAGAAGCTTGGCTAGGTGCTTCTATATTACCGTTTACAGTAAGCGACGGGCGATCATGACGTTTAACTAAGTCGTTACCAACATTGTCTTGAGAATATGACGATACAATGGCAACAGGCGCTATCGGTTGGCCTAACCAACGCGCACCAGACCCATCTCGCGGTAACTTAAATATTTGAAAATTCCCATTAGACGTATTTGACGCCGTATTACGAATACCTTTTCTTGGTAAAAAATAACTGCCTGCGATGGTAATATCTGACTTAAAGTTAACATCGGTAATAATGTGCTTAACCGTACCGCTGATGGTGGTATCAGTAAAATAGCCTCTTGTATATCCTATATCATTTGTATCAGCCCACACTGGCGCACTACCCGAGTCAGCCCAGATTACAAAAGTACTGTTTTTACCCTTTGTGATGCCTTTAATTTTTATGTTTTCGTTTATTTTTGCATGCGGTTTTAAAAATATTGCGGCAAAACCACCAGTGTTACTAATACTATCAAGTACTATATTTCTGTAGGCGCCGTGGCGTGGGCCTGCGCGGTTTAATCTATCTGTTACAAGCCCGCCGCCGGGCTCTATACGTACAGTAATACCACGTTCACCAGTAATGTTTTTAAAGTATAAATCTTCACCACTAAAAGGTTGAATAACGGCATACCCTGTTGCTATTTTTTCTCCACTGATGTCGGCTAAATAACCTTTTTTAGGTATGCGAGAATAGCTTGAGTTAAATACTACATTGCGATTTAAATTAGTACCTCCAGAGTCAGATTGAACACCTGGTTGGCCATTATCGTCTGCGACTAAAAATATATTGGGTGTTTGTGAAAAATTATCCTTTTGGTGCATACGTGAAATAGAAAAGTTTTCAGCATACCCTACTCGTACCATGCGTTTATCTTGAAAAACTGTATTTGTGTTTACATCAATAATAAAACGATCATTCTTTGTGGCATTAATTTTTGGACCCGTTGTTGTTATTTCAATATTTTCTGCTTTGTCTGCATTACCGCCTTTTTTACCAAAATCAAATAAAATATTTTGATTCATTTTTAAAATAGTATCTGGCTCTATTTCAAGTCGCACATTAGAGGGCATCGAAATTTTATTTAATGTGTACGTGCCTTTTTTGATGACTACTACACCACTTACTACTGAAGCAGCATTGAGTGCATTTACAATCTTATTAGTACATTGACCAGGAGCCGATGCACTATTAGTAGTACTGCATTGCCCTGTGTTAGTGATTGTCGCTTCAACGGTATTAGAAATTGTATTGGTGAAATACCCTGGTTTGTTTCCAATTGAGGCCGCATAAGCTGAACTAATCGTCCCGCCCAATAAGCATGTGTAAAGCAAAGCTTTATTTCTGTGTGTTAACATTATTACTCCTTGTTTATTAATAGAATTGTCAGTCATCTTTAGAGGTTACAATTACCTATTGCTAAAACTGAGTAGTAACAATAGGTAATTATATTTGGGTGATTATTGATCGGTGCGAACGACTGCGTAGTCGTCTATTAGTATTGAGTCTCCTGCAGGCATGCCATGCACTTCCCACAAGGTGAACACATCGGTTATTGAGCTCCAAGTAGTGGGAATAGTCCATTCTCGTGTGTTCGTTGTGTCTTCAGTAAATTCAATATATTGCCACTGAGTGGTTGCATCCAGTTCAGCGCTGAATAACCCCGCTTGTGAATAACGCCCTGTAAAACCTTGTGCATCATCAGGAATTCCCTCATAAACCCAAGGCACTACAACATGGCGAAGCGTTATAGGCTGTTCAGGTAGTTGATTTAATTTAACCCATGCTGAAAAGCGATACGTTTTACCTATAGACTCAGCACCACGACCATAATTGGCGCTATACCAATTACGTTGTTTATTCCAAACTTGCTGAGTTGCAAAAGAGTACGGTGTATTCGCTTCACCTTGAGTTGCAGTGCCCGCTGTAATTTCAAGCGAACGGCCATTACCTGACACAGAGGTTGCCGATACACTATAAGTGGCATTCCCTTTATAGGGCGCACCCTCTGCATCTAAATTAAAGTCAGTATTAAAACCTGCGGGGTGTTCAGACACACCCGGCTCACACATTTGGTTATTAACGGTATTTATCGTAATACTTTTTTGTGAAATGAGTGATAAAGGTGTACTTGCTGTATCGCCATCAATAAGCTCAACCGTGACCGTATTTGAGCTGTCTATTGTTGTAGGAGCTTTAACGGCAAGTACTTCTCCAAAGCCACTTTTTGCGGTTAAGCTTTTCGCAAATGAAACTTCATCGTTAAGTGTCCAATCAAAAGTATATTCGCCGCTTAACTCTGCGTTTAATAAAGCCGGTTGCACTTCTATACCGCTTGCTACGCAGATTGGAACGTCCTTGTTTCCGGAAGATGCGCCTAACTCGTTTTTATCATCATTTGTAATTGCAACACTAAAAGCTCCCGTTACTGTAAGCGTGTTGTTAGCTGTTACTTCTGGGTTATCAACACTTGTGGCTGTAATAGTGGTTTCACCAGTATTTTTAGCGCTAATAAGGCCATTTTCATCAATGGTTGCAATATCTTCATCTGCAATTGAGTAAACAAGTGTGGGATTGCACGCGTAACTAGGTATTGCTGATGCAAACACACTTGCCTGCCCACCTACAGGTACTTCTATGGGTGAAATAGTTACTTCAGATACAGGGTCATCAATTGCATTGATGGTTAATTGCAATGTACGGCTAGGCAGTGCCTCCCCTGGTATGCGATTTGCGCCATTATCAATAGAATAGGTAATGTTATAAATAACTTGGCTTGGAAAATCTAAATTTCCATCCGCAATGGGATTACCATCGCCATCTAATGCGCCTCTTATATCGGTTAGGTCGCATTGTCTTAATGCCGCCGAAAACGCATCGGTATTTATAACTAATTTAGTGCTATCGCTTGATTGCGTGAAAGGTGAAATTCGGTGCGATGCAATAGTATTAGCGCTTGTTTGTGGGGTAATGAAATTATTATTAACCACAAACTCTAACTCACTTACGTTTATGGTTGCACCTGACTCAGAGGCTGGTTTACCGTCAATTGTTACGCCTTGCAGTAAATCAATTTCTTGGACTGCGGACTCTTCTTCTAATGTGCTCGTGATCGCTGCGGTATCGATTACAAGTGCTGAATCAGATTTAAACTGAGGATCGTAACCTTCATCCGTTCCGCCGCACCCTGTTAATACTGAAAATAAAACACTGCTAATTGCCGTTTTTATTAGTAAGTTATGTTTCATCTTACTCTCCAAAATTTGTAAAACAGCGCGCCTAACGTGGCTCGCCGCTAATAGTTTCTCAATCAAAAGGTACCGCGAAGACCAACACGGAATTGACGACCTGTTTTCCAAACTGATGCTGTACGCGAAGTAGTTACACTGCCATCTTCAATTGCATTACCTTCATCAAGCACAACCTCTTGCGAATTAGCTTCAAACGCATTACGCGTAAATGAACTTGTGTAATAAATTCGGTTAGTTTCATCAGTTAAGTTAAGTGCCTGAAAAGTTAAGCTAAAGTTTTTATTAATTTTATAACTTGAGCTAAAGTCCAAACGATGGGTTGCCTCTTGCCATGTAGCACCGCCAACTAAACCTCGGTTCACTAACTGCTCCCCGGTGTAGCGACTCGCTAAACGTAATTGAATCCCTTTTTGTTCCCAGTACAGTGTTGTATTTAGGGAGTGTTTTGGAGTGTAAGGTTGTGGTAGTGGTTTTAAAAATATATCGGTATTACCTACCTGCTGACGATCAGATTCTGAATCTTGGTAGGTATAGTTCATGTTTAAACCTAAGCCACCCCAATAACTTGGTAAAAAGTCATAGTTTTGGTTGTAACCTAGTTCAACACCTTTAATATCTGCGCCCTTACCATTGGTTACTGTGGTTACGTTTACAACGTCACATTCAATGCGCCATTGGTCGAAGAAGCCCGCAACTTGCCTAAGTGGCATACAGTCTTCTTCGCTACCGGGCGCTCGATTTTCATCGTAATCAAGCAGTAAGTCTGCTGTTTGTAAATCGTATTCTGTCCTAACGTCTTTGTAGTGATACGGAACAACAACCGTTTCTTCAAAGTCTTTCATATCTTTGAAAAAGAATGCTGCAGACAGCAAGCCTGAATCACTAAAGTACCACTCGAAAGACAAGTCTAGATTGGTTGATTTAAGCGGTTTTAAATTTGCATTACCTGCTGAGCCATTAGCAGAGTCCCATTGCTGCTCAAAAATTTGTGTACGTGGGTTTAATGAATCAAAACGAGGACGCGTCATTGTTCTACTAACAGCGAAACGTGCAATCATTTCGTCGTTAACTGCATAATTTAAGTTTAAGCTTGGTAAATAAGCGTCATGTCCGCCCTTTTTAGTTACCCATGCAACGCGGTCTTGTACTTCACGACCGCTACCTTGTGTTCCTGTAAACGAGGTTGTTCTGTCTAAAAATGGCCAAATTTGTCCGTTACTTGCAAAGTGTGCCCATGCATTAGCTGACGTTGGAACTAAATTTCCGTTGCTGTCGTAAATTAAAGAAGGTAATGCATTGTTAGTTATAATGTTGCCATTTTCATCTACAAACACTTGCTGATTTACACCCAGTCCGGTGTTGCCATCAGCCCCGGGAATTACAAATTGACCCGTTTGGGGATCAACAGGGAAAGTAGCTGGATTAGAGCGGTTATACGCATGAGTGATTTGCCATGCCCAACAATTTTGTAGCTCAGCATCGTTTGCTGGTGTGTAACGATGATCAGGCTGCCCCGTGTCAGATACCCCCATAACAGCAGCAGGGCAGGCATCTAAATTTGTATTTGCTAAACCACGTTCAACTAACAAATTGTACGCATCAACCATTTGTGGAAAACGCGTATAGTTAATACCGCCTACACCAGTTGCTGTTGTGTCATCTTTTACATACCTAAGGCCTAAGTTACCTGTTAGCTTGCCATCCATCAGCTCAAAGTTTGCTTTAAAATAAGCGGCTTTTGTTTCGGTTTCAATATTACGACTACCTGTAATGGTTTCGCGTATACCTACTTCGCCCGCATCTTTACCTGATACAATTTCAAGCGCTTTTTCGGCATCAAGTAACGGCCAGCCATTAAAAAACTGAGCAGAGCGATCTGATTGAATATCTTCACCAAAATTATCGTAAGGATAGGCACTATCAGCCACTATATCGGCTAAGCGAATTGTACCAAGCCCACGTACTTCAAACGCTTGATCGGGGTCTTCTAAATCTATTAAGTCACTGCCATTTGTGGTTGCTCTATTTTGAATAGAGACATCTTTTTTACGATTTGACCACTTAACTCCAAACTCGAGCGACCTAATAAAGTCGCCATCAAGCGCATAGTCAAAATCAACAAAAAGCGACTTGTTTGTATCCGCTAATTTATTTTTACGAAGCACTAAACTTCCTAAGTGATTGTGCTGCATATCATACGGATTAAAACGGCTGTATACCGCATTAGACGTACCATCAAAGGCATCAAAATCGCCCGGTGTAACACCCGTTGAGTAACTACATTCTCCATTAGCGCCACAGTCGTAGCCAACCATTTCGTGGCTGCCATCGGGCATTGACTCAACTATTTGACGACCTGCCGTGCCCCATGTAGCTGTACTAATAGAGATAAAACGATCTTTCTCATCATCATCTGGTGTTTCATCTGTTGTTTTAGAAAAACCAGCACGCACATTCATATTTAGTGAGTCAGTTACCTGGTAATCAATATCAAGTGACGCTACATTAGTATCGATTTCTCTAAGTCCGTAAGAGCGAACAAAGTTACCACCAGTAGAGCGGCTACTTGATTGCTGCAAGGTATTGGTCGATAAATCAACCTCGTTTAATGCTGTATTGTCATCACCGGCATAAATTAGAGGTGTTACAGGCCCCATGTTTAAACGTAGTCGTTGACTGTCGGTTAATACATCCTGCTCCGTGTGGGTAATATCAAGCTGAATATCGAGTGAGTCTGTTGGGCGGTATTGAAACCCAGTCGATACCGATAGACGATCTCGTTGATCATTATTTAATGTAAAATCAATGACCTCACGCGCTAAAACAAATAAATCGCCTTCATGTAATATTTGCGTTTCTGGATCGTAATTATTGAGTGAGCTTAGTGGGTTTAATAGTGCTTCTCCATTCTCGTCAAAAAGCTTATTTCCATCAGCATCACGTTGATTGCCAAGTACCCTGATTGCTTTGCCTGTAACGGTGTCATGTGCTGTACGGCCCGTTACATCATCTAAATCAACAATAGGAATTGCGCCGTTAGCCCAGCCAGTATTAATACGATCTTGTCGCGTTTTTTGTGTATCTTTAGAGGCGGTTATAATAAAACCAAAGGTGTCATCGAAATATTTATCAGAAAAGCTAAAGTTAATGCGTGAGTCATTTTCATCAGAAAATTCGTTATATCGCCCCTCGACCGTAAAAGAGCGTCGTGGTTTATTTAAATCTAAAGGCTTTACAGTACGTAAAACAACACTTGCACCAAGCGAACCTTCATCGTTATCAGCAGAGGATGTTTTAATTACATCAATAGATGACAATATATCTGACGAAAATGAGCTTAAATCAACACTGTTATCGTTAGTAGCGCCCGCACTAGAGCCATCGGTACTTAGCCCGCCAGTAAGTGCGACGCCATTCATTGATATTTGGTTTAAAGATGGTCCGGCACCGCGTACTGATATGCGAGTCCCTTCTCCGCCTTCTTCTTGAATGGAAACGCCAGTTACTCTTGAAAGTGCATCGGCAATGTTTTGATCTGTTGATTTACCTACGTCTTCAGCATGAATTGAGTCACTTACGTTCTCGGAAAAGCGCTTTGCGTTTACCGCTTTTCGTAAGCTACTTTTGATTCCTTGGACTTCAATTATTTCGATATCTTTTTGTAGTTTTATTTTCTCTTTTTCTTCATCTTCTTGTGCGAAAGCAGATGATGAAATAAGCGAAGCAATAATAGCTGCAGAGACTGCTGATAACCTAAAGTTATGCTGCATTGTGTGCTCTCCTGTTTATCGGCATCGTGTGTCTTAATGCCTGAGTGTGATGATGTGGTCAGTTTTTTATTATTAGTTAAGCAATGCAGATAAAATAAATGAACGTCCTGATATCCCAATTTCGTTTCAAAGCGCGGCTTAACTTGCGATCAAGTTAAACATAGGATGTTTACATTTACAAGTTGTTTACTTTAATTTTCACACTTTTGTTTCTTTTTTAAACGAAAAAACCTAACCATATGTTTTTAAAACATTTAAATGCATCAGTGTTTAAGTAAAAGTAACGTAGATATTTTTATTTTTTATACAAAACAAAAAAAGAGACCCAAAAGCCCCATTAATAAATAAAAAATGTTGTTGAAAATGACCAATATTGAGTTATTCAGAAAGAAATTTACGAGGGTTTATAATATTAATTTATGCTCATTAGGGTATTTACAGCTTTCAAAAACTGCCAATCAGCAGTTTTGAAAGCGGTAAACCAAATGTATTACCCATAAATCTAAAGCTCAAACATACACGGCAATACACACGATTTTAATTTAAGCACTTAACTTAAAGTTAAATTAAGCGCTTAGTTATCATGTAACTTAATTTCACTTACTGTATAAGGTTTGCCATGCCCAGTATTGGTAATGCCTGGGCCTGTAAGCAAGTCAAAATTCGACATAAGCAAGGAACCTTTATAATAAATAATATCGGCAGGTTGGTCTAATTCACCATTCTCTGAATTGTTATCGGGGTACGATGCAATAACGGTTACGTTTTGGTTTGTATCAATTTTTATAACTTGATTAGTTAAAAAGCCCGCGGCGTATAAATTCCCTTGAGGGTCTATAGTAAGACCATCAGGTCCACTTCCATTTTGAAGAGTTGCATAGGTACTTTGGCTAAGCAGATTGTTGTTTGTATCAAACGTTAATTTATAAATTAAGTCGTCACCTAGGTTGGTTACAAACAAGTTACCCTGTGAGTCGAACACTAAGCCATCAAGTCCAAATTTACGTTGCTTATTAATTGTTTTAGCCAAAAACAATAAATGCGGATCATCTGTACTGTTAGTCACTAATATATTGGTATCTGTGGCCTTAAAACGATATATCCCGCTGAGAGTCTCGGCCTTATTTTTACTTGGCACCCGCAGTTGAGTTACGTAAATATAGCCATTGTGATAGCGCACACCGTTTGGCGAACTCATACCTTTGGCAACGACTTGAGTGTTAATAACCGTATTATTTTTTAAGGTAAGTTTAAGTAATCGAGCTTTGCCAGCACCTTGGCTATCGGCTACAAATAAGGAGCCATCGGGGGCATAGGCAAGGCCCATAGGACGACCCTTTCCTTTATTATTTGGCCCTGATAACTGAGCTATTTTCGTAAACGTTTTGTCATCGTTAATATTAACCAACACACCCGCTTGTAGCCCTTTATTGGCATAATTAACGCACGATAAAGTAAGCTTTCCTGTAGGAGAGAGAGCAAAAGCGTCTGGAGTTGGACAATAATCAGGGAGTGATGCAAATAAACTCGCACTCTCAAGCAGTGTATTAGCAGTTTTAACAGACGCTAAAGATGCACTTACTCCCCCTTTATTTATGCTTTCATTATTACTTTGAGCCGTGTGGGTACTGCAACCAAACACAGTAAATAAGCACACTAAACACGCTAATTTATTTTTAAGATGAGTGATGTTATTTTTATTCATTATTGTTCTCTTTTACTCTTAATTTTTTGCGAAAAAAAAAGCAAGGCTTGTTACCAAACCTTGCTTTTTACCTCTCATAGTTAACTCTGTTGCATCAAAGATCGGTTACTTTATCTGTCCCAACCTTAGATTTACTTATTACTTCGCCATTGCTGTAACGCACACTTACGTTATCTATTTCGTTGCACGGGCCTAACCCAAAATGAACCACGTTATCAAATGATTGTGTATAAGGCGCGGCATCAGGCGACACGCGTCTTGTAAGGGTTTTACCACAGGCTTTAAGTGTTGCTATAGCTCTAATTGCGCTGGCATTATGCTTAAGTGAATTACTAATACGCAGTAATGCATAGTGATTACTGTTATTTGCTTGATTACTAAATAAGTGCCACTGACCTCTGTCGTTATTCATAATAATATCGACCTGGCCGTCTAAATTGTAATCAAGTACATTTGCGCCTGAGCCTATGGTACCTAAGGTATTTGTTATTAATCCCGAGTGAGTAGCTTGGTTAAATGTGTTATCGCCATTATTTAAATACAGTATTTGCGATGTAGGCGTTACCAAATTGCCTTGTTTAACAACAAACAAATCTTGGTAGCCGTTGTTGTTAAAATCTCCCACACTTACGCCAGTCGTATTTAAATTTGTTTTAATGCCAGCTTTAGCACTCACATCTACAAATTTTTCACTTTCATTTTTAAGCAGTAAATCCGATGGTGCCACTGGTTTTTTATTAACCGTATAGTGCTTAACACCGGTTACAACACCCGTTGTAGGTGAAAAAGTATTCCCCGCCATACGCCATTTATTATTGCCTATATAACCAACATACAAACCTTTATTAGGTTGGGTATCGGCCCAGCCTAGGCCATTACTGCTAACAATATTGACGTTTTGACCACTGTGCCTTTCGCCTTCAAATTTATATTTATAAGTGCCTTCGCCTACAAATACATCTTGGTTTGGATAAGGTGATTGGTAGTTAACTAAATTAAGCGTATCGCCAAT
The DNA here is from genome assembly GCF_900239935.1 of Pseudoalteromonas carrageenovora IAM 12662. Taxonomy (NCBI): domain Bacteria; kingdom Pseudomonadati; phylum Pseudomonadota; class Gammaproteobacteria; order Alteromonadales; family Pseudoalteromonadaceae; genus Pseudoalteromonas; species Pseudoalteromonas carrageenovora. The sequence continues at coordinate 24,510 of NZ_LT965930.1, read as the reverse complement.
AAGTAAGTCATCATATTTAAATGGTCCACGCTTGGTGTAAAAACCAAATGTGTGCCTTTTAGGATCAAAAAACGTATCGCCTGCTTGTAATGGGTTAGCGCGACTTATATATAAATCGAAGTCACCATCGTTATCAAAATCAATTTCGCTGACACCCGTTACATCCATTATTTTATTAGGTAAAACGTTGGCGGTTACGTCACTAAAAGTAAAGTCGCCATTGCCTTTTAAAACACGTAAAGCGCCGTCGCCGTAAATTACTAAATCGTCAATTTTATCGTTATTAAAATCTGTAATAAGGACTTTTTGACCATCTCGATTAGTTTTTGGTAAATCAGTTGCGTGGGTTATATTGCCAGTACCATCGTTTTTATAAATAAAATTACTGGTTTGTTTACCGCTATTAGCCTGCGGGAACCCCATTAGTAATAAATCTAAATACCCATCGTTATTGGCATCAAAAAACTTACTAGTACGCCCACGTAACGTTGGCAGTTTGGGTAAAAATTCGCCGCCTTCAATAATTTCTCTTTTGTTAAAATGAAACAATTTAGCATTGCGTGCGTTACTACCCGAGCCACCACCACGCGATAGCAAGATATCCATTTTGCCATCTTTATCGTAATCGCCTACGCCAATACCGTGCATATCACCCACAATTAGGTCGCGGCCTTTGTCGTAAACGCCTTTATTGTTCCAATACAAACGAATGGTGTAACCATGATCAGTAAGTAATAAATCTGGGTAACCGTCTTGGTCTAAATCGCTTATTAATGCGTTATCCCATTTACGGCGATTTTTGTTTTCTAATTTAATTGCTTGGTGCTGCTCAGTAAATAATGTTTTACCCGGTGTTAGCTGAGCGCCCGCTAGGGCACTCACTTGCTGACAACCGAGTATGCTTGCTCCCATGCATAACAAAGAAACATGCCATACAACTGTTTTTACTTTCATAAAGCCTCCATGAATTTGATAAAACTTACTTAGTTGTTTTAAACGTTTTATCGAATCGTGGCATGGCATCTAATCGCCAGTTCGCACCTTCAGCCGTTTCGTGAAACCATTTTGGCTGCTGGTTATCCCAGCTCCATTTTTCCATTTCACGAACCATGTCGGTTAAGAGTGCTTTATTAGATTTACTTACATCGTGTTTTTCAGAAATATCGTTTTCGATATTAAATAACTGCCACGGTTGCTGGTTAACTTTCAGTGCTTTCCATTGATTTAAGCGTATCGCTGCATCACTGTAACCTTTACGATGACGAAGAGCATAAATAGGCTCATCTTTATGTGGGTTTTCATTTTTAATAAATGCAGGCCACATATCTGTACCATCTAAATGTTGGTTTTCTTCAACTTTAGCGCCCGCTAAAGCTGCAAATGTAGGGTATAAATCAAGTGCCGATACAGGGTGTGAGAAACGCTTGCCCGCAGGTACATGTTTAGGCCAATGAAACAACATAGGTACTCTAAAGCCGCCTTCTTGTGTACTTCCCTTACCGGCTTTAAGTGGGAAGTTATTAGCGCCTTTACTTAATTTGCCACCGTTATCACTCATAAATACGATAAGCGTATTATCATACTGATTATTTTTTTTCAGGGTTTCTACTAGCTTACCCACGCCTCGATCAACTGCGTAAACCATGCCCGCGTATGTTTTACGATCTTTATTTTTTATATTAGGAAACATCGCCATATCTTCATCTTTAGCTTGCAATGGCACATGCGGTGCGTTGTAAGCTAAATATAAAAAGAATGGATTTTTTTTGTCCGCTGCTTTGTCTACAAAATTAACGGCTTCGCGCGATAGTGCGTCTGTAATGTATTCAGTCTCTTTAACCTTTTTACCGTTATGCTCAAGCGGTGTTAGGTATTCAAAAATATTTTTTAAGCCTTGTGCCTTTTGCTTTTTATACTGAGCTTGATATTGGTCAGGAAAATAATTATGACCACCACCTAAAAAACCATAGTATTCATCAAAGCCGCGTTGATTAGGATGATATTTCGGCGCATCACCTAAGTGCCATTTACCAAGAGCACCTGTGAAGTAATTATTTTCGTTTAGTAATTTACTAATAAACTTAGCATCAGTAGGCACGCCTACGTTTGAGCCGCGTGTCGGTAAATTAAATTGTGAGCCAATCTTATGTGGGTAACGACCAGTCATTAACGCAGCTCTGCTTGGACCGCAGAACGGGTGCGCTACGTAAGCGTCTGAAAAGGAAGTACCCGATTTAGCAAGATCATCTATATTTGGGGTAATAATATCTTTAGAGCCATTAAAACCTACATCTGCATAACCTAAATCGTCTGCAACAATAAGAATAATATTGGGTTTTTGTTCACTTGCGTGTATACCCGCAGAGCCAACTAATAGCGCAAGCGATGATAAAGCGCTCAATAATTTTGTGTGTATTTTCATAGTGCCAGTCTCAATTTTGATAATAAAAAATAGTAGGCCAATTAAGGCCCACCAAAGGGCATTACTCGGCTATAAAAAATCTTTCATGTGGTGATTAAATTTAGTTAATGATGGGTCCTCAATACGCTTAAGCTCTCCCGCCATTTTATGCACTAAATCAGTAAGCTGTTTTTTGTATTTAGGATTGTCTATTTGGTTTGTGATTTCGTACGGATCATTTTTTAAGTCGTATAATTCATCGCGGCTGTCGCCAGGGTTCCATACAAACTTCATTTCAGGGGTACGTATAGCTCTAATACCAAACCATCCGCCGTTGTACCATTCGTAGGCATATAACGAAATATCATCTTTACCAGCATCGGCACTATCGCCTTGTTTCATCAATGGTAAAAGTGAACGTCCATCTTCGTCGCCATCAAGTGGTAGTGTCATCCACTGGCGAAGTGTTGGGGCTATGTCGAGCATAGATACTTGGCGGTTAATTATTTTAGGCTCAAGGCTAGGATCACGAATAATAAGTGGCATACGCATTAATTCGTCATACGCGTAGGGGCCTTTGTCATACAGATTATGTTCACCTAGCATACTACCTTGGTCGCCTACTAAAATAATGTGTAGGTCGTCGTATAAACCTTCTTCTTTAGCGGTATTAATGAGCTCGCCAACAGCATGATCTATCATGGCGATAGCCCCATAGTAAAAACTGTGTGCTTTGCGCCAATCAGTTTCAGTCATATGGCTTACATCATGCCAAGGCCACCAAATATCGTCTTGTGCCATTGGTTTGTTTTTACGTTCGATACCAAAATTGGGAGGGAGCTTTATATCTTTGTAGTCGTACATGCTAGCGTAAGGCTCTGGTACTCGGTAAGGCGGATGAGGTTGCTCAAAACTAACAATACCAAAAAATGGTTTGTCTGATTTGGCCGCATTTTTAAGCATTAATTTGCCTTCGTTTACTTCTTTAGCTGTTACTGTATCTGCGTATGTACCCGGAAGCGTTTTATAGTAATCGTGCTTTTCGCCGTTTTCATCGCGCTCACCTGCATTCATACGGGCAACATTTTTTTGTGTACCATAAGGCGTAAAAGGACGGCCATTACGCTCTTCATCCTTATCGTGTCCCCACATAAAGTTAGCACCGCGCAGTGCAGGGCCTTGTGCGCCTAAGTGCCATTTACCTACATAACTAACATCGTAACCTACACTAGTTGCACGTTTAATTACGCCACCTTCACTAAGTGATAACTCCGAAAGACGAGAATGATAAAGCCCCACGTTATCGTCAAGGCCTGTTTTATGTCCCCAACGCCCAGTAAACATAGCCGCGCGAGAAGGCGAGCATAACCCCGTAGATGTCATAGCTTGATCAAAGCGTGTACCTTCATGTGCTAAGGCATCAATGTTTGGCGTCGAAACAGGACCATTTCGATAGGAGAATGTGTCGAATCGCATATCATCAAACAGTAAAATCAGCACATTTGGCTTTTTGGCTTCAGAGTTTTTCAGCCCTGCATCTTTTGCATATAAATTGGGAGCAAATAATGTGCAGCACCCTAACAGCATCACCATTTTTATTTTAAATAAGTTCATGTGTGTGTCCTTTTTAACAACTAAAAATTGCTACGTCAGTGTTTTAGCAATCAGCCTGTACTTTATTATAAAGGCATAAAATTGATTTTAATAATATAAACATATGATGTTTAATTTCGCAACAAATAAATTAAAACTTGGCTAATATTCATACTTCAAAGTTGGTATGAATGTAGATAATAAACACGCATTTCATCATCTACACAAAAGGCATTAAATACTTTATTTGAATGGGTTTTAAGGCTTTCTATTGCTTTAACCACGCTCTCACGTAATCAATTTTCACTAATGTTGGGAAACCTTGTGCAGATTGATTATCTGAAGGATAAAATTGATTACATTTCCCTTTTGTATGCGGTGTTCTTAGGCCCTTATATAATGTTAAGTTCAACTCTTTGAGTATGCCACCTTTTATAACAATATTATGTAGGTCATGGTCCAACTCCTGAAGCGTCTGTTTTTGAGTTAACTTAACTACACCTATTTTAGTATATTGCACATCGCCTTCATTCGTTAAAGTACGATCTATTTTGCTGTACATCCAAAATGCAGGTGATACTCTCGGAAATTTATCCGCCCCCTTTATACATGCCTCATAATATCCGTAACTCCCTGTTGCCCTAGATTTAGCAACTCCCGAAGTGTAAAACAACCTATACTTAGGCACTTTTGTTTTATTACAGCCATCCCAAAACGTTCTTAAATGCATTTCTCGTTTAGTGGTTAGTTTAAATATGCCTTCAGAAACACTGGATTTTTCACCTTTACGGTACCAACCACCATCGTTCTTTGTTTGAAAGTTCAATTTTCAGTATTTTTAATATCAAACTCATCTGAGCGTTCAGGTTGTAATACCCAACTTTCGCTTGGTTGCGCAATATGAGGCATAGGCAGTGCATTAACCCCTGCACTGTACGGGATTGAGCTCAACGATATTGCTATTAGTTTAAGTATTCGCAACTTAATGTATCGTGTTAATTGAAAAGCGAGCACATAGGCATGTACTCGCTAAAAAACTATTTATTGAGCTGTAACTTCAACAAGTAAGACCCCCTCAGAAGGAATGTCAAAGCTGTTGTTCATTTTATTACTCGTCATTAAGTTATTAACATGAATAGGTTTACCATTTTTAAGCGACAGATCAACGGTTGCTGTTGTGTGGCCTAAATTTAAAATATTAACCAAGTAACTACCATTGTCTTGCTTAACAGTGCGCCATGTTGTGGTTTTAAATGACTCACCATTATCTACTTTTACAACAACATCAGGCGTACTACCCGAAACCTCTGCAAGTGCAGTTTGTTTAATGGCTTCAACGTCTGCGTCTTTTGGCATAACAATAAGCTTACCTTTACTGGCAACTAACTTAGCCTTACGCGGGTGCCCGTACTCATCTAAAGACAGGCTTTGCGCTGAGTCTAAAATAACAGTACCGCCTTTATTTAAATACCCTTGAAGCGCTTTAAACTCTTCATTTGTAACAAAATTATTGCGATAAACCAGTATTGCATCCCAGTTGTTATTGTCTTGCTTTTCAATTACATTCTTTGTGGCAAAGCCAAGTGGAAAACCTTCAAAAAATAAATTTTCATAAAGCTCGTAGCTCTTGGTCATATAGTCGTTTGTATTAATTGCTGTTGTTTCAGAGTAAAACAAACGAAGTGGACGACACTGCTCTCTAAGCTTAACAATTTCTTCAGAAAAACTATTAAGATCAAACATTACTTGGGTAACTTCGTTAGTTACATGCGGCTGCATATTGTTAGAACCCGCAAATGCACCGCCAAGACCTGGGTCAAAAAAGTCTAGGTCGCCTTCTAAACGATCCTCTGGTGAACCATCTGGATCACGTGCCCAAAACCAGCCCATGTTGGCATCCATACCAAGTAAAGTTGCAAGCCAATAAACACTACGAACATAACTTGTACGTGTGTCTAAATCTCGCCACTGACCCGATGATAAAAAATGAGACTCTGAATTCACATTAATCTTATTAGGCGCAACTGATTCCATAAAATCATGAAACATAGTGACTATGCCCCAATTATAAGCGTATTTTTCAATCCACTTGGACGATTTACCAGGGCGAATGTTTTCGCTACCGAATGATTTTGCATCGTGCCCAACCATAGTTGTCAATTCAGCTAGAGCTTCGGTATCTATACCTCCAGAACGAGAATCTTCCATGAACATACGAGGCATAATTTTAATATGAGTATCGGCATCTTCATTTACAGAATGCAGTTCGTTTTGAACATACGTAAACCAATCCGTACTTCTATCCATATTATAACGCGTCCAGTCGTACCAAATCGGTAAACCTTTTAATGCCGGATCGATTGGGATTTCTATTGCAACGCTTTTAAAGCTTTTAAAATTAGTATCCCAATTTTCATTAAGCTTATTTATATCGTCCTGATATTTAGTACTCAACCAATTTCTAAATTTGTCTAAAGTGTATGAAGAAATACTTGTCATTTCTTGGAACTTTTGAGTCCAATGACCTTTTTCTGCGTACCAATGTGGTTCGTTAGCAAGTACGAAACCCACCTCAGTTACTTTTTTACCTTTGGTGAGTTCACCCGTTTTACGAATTATCTTACCCCATACTTCACGGGCTAAAGGGTTATCAATATCAAAACCTGTAAATAACGACCGCCCTTTTCTAACCTCTGGCTCTCGTTCTTCAACCCACTGTGGAATACCCATTAGCCAATAAACTAAAAAACCAATGTTAGTATCAGGGATACGCGTTAGCTCTTTCATTAACTCCTCGTCAAAAGTGCCATCCTCTCGAACTAAAAATGAATTAATGGCGCGATCATGATCGACAGGGTATAAATCTTCACCACCATGATAAAGCGCACCTAAATGGTCGTTATAAATATCTTTATTTGTAAGCGGCTGCCCTACCGTTTTTGAAAAATAGTCATATAAAAATATTGGCTTACCATTGCTTACAAACATATTGTCTTTTGCTTTGGTATTTTGCCAATCAACTTTATTTACAGGGCGGCGTTTAATTTCACCTGCAAGCTCTTTAGATAAATCGTTTATACCTTTATCTAAAATTTGAATTACTTTTTTACGTTCAAAATCAGGAAGCTCTTTTGCTAACTTCTCTTTTGTGTCTGCGTAGTAACGTTCATAGCTAAATAACTTAACAACAGCGTCGTAATTGTTTTCATCCCAGTTAGCAAACTTTAAAAACTGTTCTGCAAACCACACAACGCTTTCTTCACGTGTAACATCAATATGCTTATGTTCAGCTTTTGCCATCAACTTCTTAAGTTTGTTAATTTTTAGTCGAGCTGTTTTCTCGTAGCTATTCAGTGAAGCAATAGATGAACTAAGAGTTTCTGTGTCTTTTAACTCTATGGGACTTTCTTGTTGTGAACACGCTGATGTAAGTAAAAATAAGGGGGCTAGTGTAAAGCCTAATAGATGTTGTCTCATGTTATCTCTCGTCTAGAAAGGTTATTTATTAAAAGTATATATTCTGTTTTTTAGATTTATTAAAGACAACATACATCATATGTTTGTATTTGTAATTTGTTTTTTAACATCCAACATGAACTTTTAACAAAAGTATTTAAATTTTAATTTAATAAATATGCAGCGCTCTTAAAAATTTTAATATGACATTCTTTGAACTAGATAATCAACACGATTGTCGTGGCACTTTACAATTGTAATCAAATAATTGAACCTCACCGTCAAATCTGGAAACATACAATGAGGAAGTCATAAGATTAATTTAAAAAATTTAATAAACAGAGAGGTCAGCTTCAAATGATTCGACTATGACGAAGCAAAATTACAAACTTAAAAGATATAAGATCCTAATTAGAATATTTGTAATAAATCTAGAAGTAAGCCGTTAAAAGCCCCCAATGAAAGCGGCGCTTTTAGATTTTTTGATGTATGTTGCTTTGTACTAAAAGGCTTTAGATCAATATTTTACTAAGTATCAGGCTAAAGCGTAAACCGTTTGATGCTTTTCCACATGGTGGAATAACTGAAATACGATAATCACACTCTTGCTTACACGCCTCAATATGTACTTAAGATAATCTGACTTGCTATGTAAGTTTATACGAATAAAAATATAAAGAATGAGTTCGAAACTATCAACACATATAAAAGGTATAAAAACCTTATTATGAAACTTTATAATCTCCTTTAACAGTTAATATAATTACTCTTAGTAAAACTCTGATCCAGAGCTTATAGTGACTGGTTGCTAATTATACTCAATATTATTTTTTTTACTTGGTATTAGAGGTAACCAGCTCTGTATAAAAAAGAAGAAATAGGGATTAAATGAAGAAAATTTCCATCACGATATGAAAAGCCATCTAAATAGACCAATGCGGTGATATTGCTGGAAAGAAATAAATCTAAAAGCGCTTTGATATTCATAATTTACAGTATTGTTTTTAGTAAAACTTGCAGATCAAATTTTTACTAAGTGCTATGCCATAATGCTTTTTAATAGCCATTCCACATTGTGGAAATCTTAATATCACTTCCACATTTTCTTTTATTACACTAGCCGCTGTTAATTCAAAATTAACGTTATGAACTATTAATAAATGAGTTATTTCACATCTGAGAAAGACTCTTGAATATTGAAAACTGGATAAAATATTTCCATGTTCACTAAAATTTGCGAGCAACTCAACTTACAGCTTGTATGGTAGGCGCACGATAAAACCTTAGCCGCTTATTTTTATGGCTATAACCAAAAAAGAAACTCTTCTTATTAGTTTAATCCTATTACTATATGACAATGCAGAAAAAAGCGCGATGTGCCCAACAATATTATAAGACTTAATGAGCTTATCAACTTTCACAGCTGTAATTGTTTGAAATCAATCTATTCTAAAGCTGTAAAAATATCTCAACTAAAATAGTATTTTTAAAGCTACAGAGATTTTACTTAACCTTAGAAAAAAGCGGTATTAGGTAATTAACTAACCTAAAGAAGCTTATTTATTAAGACTCAATAAAATTTGCTTGGAGCTCTTGCTCATCTAGTACCTTGGCTTTTTCCGTTATTTTTTTATTGTGCTTATTCAAGGATAAGATTTCAGCACAGAATGAATCTGAGGGGCAAAGCTCGTATTTATAGTCAACAATATTACCTTCATCATCCTTTATATTATCGATTTCATAGCTATCTAAAATATCGGCCTCAATCAGGTCCTTCATTGTATTAGCCATATCTCGACGAATAGCTGTAAGTCGTGATTTTTTTATATCTTCACTGTCGATGGAGCCAAACTTTATCATGGTTTTTCTTAGTAAAAAGTGATGCGTTTTGCCTACACTTGCATAGCGAAACATATGATAAAGCCTCAAGGTTAGCCATCTGGATAAAGTTCTTTTAAACGATTGAGCACGATTAAAATAATATCCTCTGTAACCAATAGACTCTATTTGCTGCGACATAAACTCATTTAATACAGCAAGACATTTAACCGTTGATTTGCCTTGCTGACCACTAAAATGAATAGAGCTTAAATAATTCATTTTAGACTCACTATAATGCTGCTCTCCCGCTTGATTGGTCACTTGGTATTTAAAGTTGAGTTCACTGCCTTTGAGTATTTGAAGGGCCTGTTTTATTTCTGCAAATGATAGGGTTTGATTAACAGACTTCAGCTCGTTAGCTATTTCTTTAATAGAAAAATATACCGCATATCTGTCGCCCATTTTTCCGGAAATTTTTGCTATTTTTCCTTGGCTAGCTAAACGAATAAGCGCCCTTTCTACTTTTTCTTCTCTATCTGAAGGCCAAGCAAAATAATCTTCATCTTTTCCCACAATCAGCGCAGGGGCTATTTCCAGTTTACCCTCATACATGACCCCTTCTAACTTATCAGAAATACTTCGAGATACGACAACCCGGTTAGGCGCCTCACTAATTTTTACCAGTTTACGTTGATTACGTATAAAACGAGACCACAAGTCATAAGCATTAAAAGTGTTTGAAATAGAGTTTTCAAAGCCCGGCAACGTACTTTGATTATCAATGAAAAGTGACAATTGCTCGACTTGATTTGCATTTTGAATTGTCTTAATTTCGTTTTTAATAGTATCGGGAAGATTACTCAACGAAATGTACTTTGTGGCCATTAAGCAAAACCCTGCTTATTATTATATTTATCCACTAGGTTCTCATAACCCATAGATTACGGCAACTATGAAACATAGAGGAAAATTGATCTGAGTGTAATAAAAATCTAAATACAATTTAACAAAATGAGTTTATGAGTTATCGATATAGATTTTTATATTTTTAAGCTACTTTCTATTACTATAGTTTCAGAAGTCTACTTATTAATTTCAGTAAGCATCTATAGCATTAACATAGAGGAAAACTGATCTATACTGCATAATAAAAACTTGAAGCTTCATCTGTTACTGGTTTTTACATAATAAACAATGATGTATTTAAGACATCTACTTCATATGTAATTAAAGAACATAGAGGAAATCTGAACCTCTTTTTACTCAAGCACACCACTATACCGAGCGTTCAGAATTAACTTGCTTAGCCTCCCCTCTTTCGCAATCAGTTCTTAAAGATAGAGGAATATTGATCTGTAACTCTTTTAAAAATAATATTAGGAAACTTAAGCTAGTAAAATAATATCCATCATGCCCTACGACTACTTCTATGTGAGCCTCAAACATAGAGGAAAAGCGATCTGGATTAATTATCATCGAACACCCAGCATAGAGGAAAAGTGATCTGAGCTGATTTTGTAACCCTCAAATTTATCACCTAACTTAACCATTTAAATATAAATCGATGATTTTTGCTAAACAGACTGTAATTTAAGCATAGAGGAAAATTGATCTGTGATAATTTGGCTGATAACAAATTACATAGAGGTAAAGTGATCTGTGATAATTTGGCTGATAACAAATTACATAGAGGTAAAGTGATCTGAGGCTAATTTATTTAGGCAAAATAGCTTCACACCATAATGCTGTATTGAATATCTACGGTAATAGAGTAGCTACAAATAGTCGATGAAAGCCTACCTTCGAAATAAATTTATGTGGTCATGGAAAAAACTCAATAAAAAACATTGATAACGGGTAAATTAAAAATTCTTGTGGATAAGCGTTATTTTACCTAGTTAAATAATGATCTCAGCATAATGGAGATCAGATCTACACCATGTTTTTAGGTCAAAGGAAGTTTGCTTATGGGGATAACATCGTATACAAACATGATGGAAATCGGATCTAAAACACACATTCTGGGGGTAAGTGTGTTTATAACCTATGTATAACTATATGATTTTAAAGAGCACATAGAGGAAATATGATCTATAACATAGTGTAAACATGATCCATACATAGAGGTTTATTGATCTGCAAATTAAAACAAAATTATTTATATTCAATAACTTATATGAATAACTTATCCTTTAACCTTATACCTATTATTTAACTATATTAACCTTATTATTATCCTTAAGAGTAAATTACATATAAATTAGCACTATTTTTTAATGATAAAAAAGGTATATAAGAGCCATCGTGTCTACAAGTGGTATACTTACAATAGCAGCCACTGAACAACCTATTCTGTCTCATAAATCATAAGCAAGATAAACCCTTGAACATTTTTTAAATACCTAACTAAACCTCATTATTTTAATTGGAACCTCTGGCCATAAGCTTTCATATTATGTTTGCTATTCCGACAAAATAAATTAATACAATAAAAATTAAAAAAAGAATCTAAGTTGAACCTATATGGATTCGTAGTATTTTCACTCTAGCTTGTATAGTTAAACCAACCTTCATTGCGAAAAACTTGCTTTCACAACATCCCCCACCACTCTGTATAAGCTTTTAATATGGAATTTCGATTGCTAACATGACTTCATTAAAATGAGCCCCTTTGAAGCCCAGCAGTACTAATTCTAAGCCTAAAATTTAAGGCTTTAATCAACCATAAATAATAAAGTCCGTTGCTCTCTCGGATTAAATTCACTCCTATATGTTAGGTATGTAGACCATATGAAGTCTAAGGAGTGCGATTATTCCTCTTAAATTAGCAATAACGTTACATTATGCCAATAAGGTATTACCCAAAAAATTCTATCTAGGAGCTATTTACTCTTTGTTGTCTACATTGATCTGGATGAATGTCATGAGGAGAGAAAGGAGGCTTTCACTTAACACTCTAAGTTACAAACCTTACGTAGGGATTAAATAGCTCCTAGCTTTAATGAACTTTAATCTGTAAAGATCAACAGCCCCTAAACACATTTGAAAAGAAGCTATTCGAGCACGTAATTAGCTGTAATAAGGACTAAGGTATAGGAGTATTTTCCACAATGTGGAAAAATAAATGACAAAAAATTTTAAGCGCTTTGATTAAAAAAATACTGTTTATTGAATTGTCAAAAGTTTGATAACAGCCCTATTTAGCTTTCTCACTTTAATCAACTTACCTTAAGTTTTCTTTAAGTTTCGCTCGTTAAGTTTAAACCCTAAAATACAAACAGGTTTAAATGAGCGAGCTTATGCAATTAGCCCACACTTCTACATCATTAGGTTTAACACAAAATAACAGTCAGCTTATTAGTGCTCGTATTAATGATGCGCATCGAAAAAAACTCGAAAATACAGTGAAAGAAGGTTTTTTAGTTGCGTATAACGCTAAGCTTAGTTCTTTTATGCCACTACTTTGTCAGTACGTTACCGAGCAAGGAAAGTGTACGTTAGGGCTAAGGCAAGCAACTTCGCCATTGTTTATAGAGCAGTACTTAGCATCACCCGTTGAAGATTTTATAGATGAGAGCATTTCTCGCAATAAAATTTTTGAACTTGGTAATCTTTGCTCTACAAATCGTAGGGCAACACTTGCGCATTTTATTATTGTTAACGAAGCTCTGCAAAGTGTTGGGGCAAAACATTTAGTGTTTTGTGCAACCAACAAAGTGCGTGCTTTATTGCGCTTACTTGGTGTTACGTGTACTGAAATTGCACTTGCTAGCAGTTTTGTAGTTGAGAACCCATTAAAGTGGGGCAGCTATTACGCTAACCAACCAACAGTATGTATTGTGAGCCTAGAGCAAGCTCATCAACAAGTATTAAATACCCCAATGCTTTATAGTTTAATGCAGCAAAACCACTCAAATATCAATTCGTTGGTAAACGCATTGGTGAATGTATGAATTACTATAATACGCATTCAGCATCGCCATTAATTATTGCCCATAATAAAGATCTAACACGTGAAATTAATGGCGATGAGTTTAACCAGCAAATACAAAAAGTAGTAAAAATACTACAAAGCTTTAACAACAGAGGTATTGCTTATAAGCTCGATAATACGCCAGCTTGGCTTATTATTGATGCTGCTACTGCAGTTTCCAACAAAGTGGCTGTGCCAATTGCTCACTTTTTTAATGAGCAACAAACTCAATATGTACTAGCGCAATGCGGCGCTAATCTATTTATTAGCGACACGCTAAACCCTTTACTTGGGGAGCCTGTTACCTCTATTACTGTGTTTGAGCTTTACACATTATATATTTACGAAATCGTTGTAGCTAAACCCGTTAGTTATTTTTCAGAAACTCAAAAAGTAACATTTACATCAGGCTCTACTGGGCAACCAAAAGGCGTGTGTTTATCTGCAAAGAGCCAAATGCAGGTAGCTCAATCTCTGTGCGATAAAATTAGTATTAAAAATCCAGTTCATTTATGTTTATTGCCGCTAGCTGTATTGCTTGAAAATATAGCTGGCGTGTATGCCCCTTTAAAAAGTGGCGGTACAGTACACTTAATGTCATTAAATGAATTAGGCTTTGTTGGAACTACATTAAAACAGCCCGCACAGCTTATCGCTGCTATTAATAAAGTTAAGCCAAATACGCTTATTTTAGTACCTGAGCTATTAGCATGCTTAGTTGCTTTTGCAGAAGATGGGTGGCAACCGCCTAGTTCGTTACAGTTTATTGCAGTAGGTGGTGCGCTTGTCAGCGAAATGCTATTAACCAAAGCGCGTAGCTTAAACTTACCGGTGTACCAAGGTTATGGCCTTTCTGAGGCGGCATCTGTCGTTAGTTTAAATACACCCACAAACGATAACATCCACAGTGCCGGCTCTGTGTTACCTCATATTCAAACCAAAATTGAAAATGGTCAGCTTTTTATAAAAGGCGATTTGTTTTTAGGTTACTTAAACCATCAACCTCACAACAAAAACCAGTGGTATGCAACTGGCGATCTAGTAGAACAGCGTCAAAATACTTTATTTATTAAAGGCCGATTAAAAAATCTAATTATTACCAGCATGGGGCGCAATATCAGTGCCGAGTGGCCTGAATCACTATTACTCAGTCAAAGCGGTATTTTACAAGCCGTTGTGTTTGGTGAGGGGCGACCTTTTCTCAGTGCCATTATTTACGCCGATACAAAGCTAAGTAACCCAGTGTTAGCGCAATACATTAACGAAATTAATAAACAACTACCCGACTATGCACGAATTCAAAAGTGGCATCGTTTAACGGCCCCATTAAGTGTGCAACAAGGGTTATTAACAACAAATAATCGCCCAAAACGAGATGCCATAAGTAAGCAATACCATGCTGTATTTGATCAATTTTACCGACTTGGAGAAGTAATTAATGAGTGATTTTTTTAACATCCTTAAAGAGCAAACTAAACAAGAGCAAAACTACCTGCTTGCAGCACCGATTATCCAGCGTGTTTTTAAAGGCGAAGCATCACTTGAAGAATACGCCTCGTTTTTAGCGCAAGCGTATCACCATGTTAAACACACTGTGCCATTAATGATGTCGGTTGGTGCACGATTAACCGACGAACAAGAATGGTTGCGCGAAGCCGTCGCAGAATACATTGAAGAAGAAATAGGCCATCAAGAGTGGGTACTTAACGATATTGCAGCCTGTGGTTTTGATAAAGAAATAGTGAGGTGTAGTCAGCCGCAATTTGCTACCGAAATGATGGTGTCGTATGCGTACGACTCCATTGCACGTAAAAATCCTTTGAGCTTTTTTGGCATGGTACATGTGCTTGAAGGCACTTCGATAGCGCTTGCTGATGGCGCGGCTTCAAACATTGCAAATGCTGTGGGCTTACCTAAAAGAGCATTTAGTTATTTAACCTCTCACGGCGCACTTGATATAGAGCATGTAAAGTTTTTTGAAAACCTGATGAACCAAATAACAGATGAGGCGGATCAACAAGCCATACTTCATGGTGCAAAGCGCTTTTATCGTTTATACGGCGATATATTTCGTGGACTTGATGACGAACCATTTTTTAAAGCAAGTGCTCACGGCAAATTAGCATGAGTAGTTCTTTATGTGTATTAACTGGTGCAACAGGCGGAATAGGGCAAGCAATTGCTAAAGCCCTATATGCAAAAGGGTGGACGTTACTGCTTGTAGGGCGAAATACCCAAGCCCTTGAAAAACTGAGCCGTGAATGCCCAGACAGTGAAATATTTACGGGCGATTTAACCGACGATACAACACGTATTAACCTAGCAATAAAAGCCAAGCAACTCGGCGGCGTTAAATTACTTATTAATAATGCTGGTATAAATACAATGCAAAGCCTTGAGCACACAAGTAATGAGCAAATAGATAATATGCTTATTACTAATTTGTCGGTGCCTATTAAATTATGCCAGCTATTTTTAGGCCAGTTAGCGTATACCAAAGGCACCATTGTTAACGTGGGATCATCGTTTGGCAGTATTGGCTACCCGTTTCAAACGCTTTATTGCGCCAGTAAATTTGGTTTACGTGGTTTTACAGAAGCGTTATCGCGTGAGTTAAATGGTTCAGGCGTTAAAGTGGCCTATTTAGCACCAAGAGCAACAGATACATCTATTAATAGTAGTAAAGCGCGGGCAAT
Source organism: Pseudoalteromonas carrageenovora IAM 12662 (assembly GCF_900239935.1). NCBI lineage: Bacteria > Pseudomonadati > Pseudomonadota > Gammaproteobacteria > Alteromonadales > Pseudoalteromonadaceae > Pseudoalteromonas > Pseudoalteromonas carrageenovora. Next base: position 8,570 of record NZ_LT965930.1, on the reverse strand, counting down.
GAATAAAGAGCTCGGTAATAAAATGGACTCACCAGAATTAGTTGCTCAAGAGTTATTAGCTCTTATAAGTTCAAACCAAACAAGGCGCTTTATTGGTTTTCCTGAAAAATTATTTTCACGCATAAATGGCGTATTCCCACGCGTTGTTGATAACGCTATTGCAAAGCAACTTCCTAAAATTAAACGTTTTTTAAGTTAACAAACACACAAGGGCAAAATTATGTATAAATTTACACTCGCATTTTATTTAATACTAACCTCTGTATTTGCAACTGCAGTACACGCAGATGAAGCGCAAGACTTAACCGATATTCAACAAAAGTGGGCAATTGCTAATTACGAACTTGAAGACGATGCGCAAATAGACGCGTTTACGCAACTAAGTGAGCAAAGCGCATTATTTGTTAAAAACTATCCAAGCTCAGCGCAAACACATATTTGGAATGGCATTGTGTTAGCTAGTTTTGCTGGCGCAAAAGGGGGCTTGGGCGCACTTGGTTTAGCAAAAGAAGCAAAAGCGTCACTCGAAAATGCACTCTCGATTGATGGCACTGCACTCAATGGCTCAGCTTACGCAAGCCTAGCAACGCTTTATAGCAAAGTACCTGGCTGGCCAATTGGTTTTGGTGATGACGACAAAGCTGAAAAATTATTTAAACAAGCGCTCGCTTTTAATCTCGAAGGCATTGATACTAATTACTTATACGGTGAATACTTGTATGACGAAGGCGATTATAAACAAGCTAAAGCGCGACTACTTGTAGCACAAGCTGCTGGGATTCGTGATACTCGGGCAAAAGCAGATAAATATCGTCAACAAGCAATAAGTCAGTTATTGGCAAAAGTAGATAAAAAATTAAAAAGATAAACACATAATGCATTTATTACTCGTTGAGGGCGATCATTTAGTGGCGCAAGGGCTTATTCGCTCTTTGCGCCAAGAGGGCTACAGCGTAGAGCACAGTGGCACAGTAAAGCACGCCTTAGAGTGCCTTTCTAGTGGTGAGATTGAGCTTGTTATTCTCGATTTAGGATTGCCTGACGGCGACGGCTCGCAAGTTTTAAAGCATATTAAAGCGCAAAAAAAAGTAATACCAGTGGTTATTTTAACTGCACGCGGCAGTATTGACGACAAAGTCCAAGGGCTCGATATGGGGGCAGATGATTACCTTGCAAAGCCGTTTGACCCCGCTGAGCTATTTGCCCGTTTACGTGTAGCAAGCCGGCGCATTAATCAAACACAATCAAGCTTATTACGCTGTGGTGATGTAGTAATGGATACTTCTGCTCATACAGTTAAACTAAGTGGGCAGTCACTTACACTACCTCGAAAAGAATACATGCTTTTAAAAGCGCTGATGGAAAATCAGGGAAGGGTACAATCAAAACAACAACTCGAAAACAAACTTTACCAATGGGGTGAAGAAGTCGGCTCTAATGCCATAGAAGTGCATATTCATCATCTTCGTAAAAAATTCCCTAGTGATTTTATTAAAACCTTACGTGGCATTGGCTACGTGGTTGGTAAGCGTTAGAGTGTATTTGTTTTTCGAGGTTGAAAATGTCAATTCGTAAACGTCTGACCTTAATTTTACTTTCAATGATGGTGCTAACTTGCTTTTTAGCATTAGTAAAAGGCTATCAAAAAAGTATGCACCACGGTGAAAGTTTGCTTGATGATGAACTTAAAATAGTGGCTGGCGTTTTAATTGAGCAACCATTGGCACTAAGCACAGATGCAGTACAGGTCAGTAATAATAGCGCTCAGTTGTTGTATCAAATTTGGCAAAATAATAATTTACTTAGTGGCTCATCGAGTTTAACGAATAACCAAATTAGTTTTAGCGAGGGCTTTCAAACAGCCAATGTAGCAGGGCAGCGTATGCGGGTATTTGTGATGAGTAAAAACACCCGTAAAATCATCGTTGCTGAACCTATGGCAAAGTGGTTTGAATTAGCTGAAGCCGTTATTTTATCTGCAATGTTACCTATGCTATGGGCAGTCCCTCTGCTTGCTATTTTTATTAGCTTTTTTGTTAAATACGCATTAGCCCCTCTGACTCGATTATCTAAGCAATTAGCGTCTCGCCAAGCTAACGACTTTACGCCAATTAACTGGCAAGTAACTGATGAAGAAATTAAACCGGTTATTAATCGTTTAAACGACTTATTTAAGCGCGTAGAAACTGCCTACTTACGGGAGCGCTTTTTTGCCTCAGATGCTGCCCATGAGTTACGTACCCCACTTAGTAGTTTAAAAATTAACGTACATAATTTGGCTAATAAACAAAGTAATCTGCAAGACCATCAAGAATTACAAGCTATGTCGCAGGGCATTAATCGCTTAAGTAATATTGTCGAGCAAATGCTAATTTTAGGGCGTACTCAGCCCGAGCAATGGCAGAGGCAGTTTAGTGAGCAATCAGTACTAACGATTACTCAGCAAGTTGTATCGGAACAATATGATAAGATAGATGAAAAAAACCAAACTATTAGCCTTGAAGGCGACGATTTTGTTATTAATGGTGATGAATTTACATTAACCACACTCATCGCTAATTTACTTAGCAATGCCATAAAGTACACTCCTGATAATGGTCAAATTATAATTAAATTAGTATCAGGTAATGATGGCTTTAGTTGGCAAATTGATGACTCTGGTGCGGGCATGACTGAAGAGCAAAAAGAGCGAATATTCAATCGTTTTTATCGAGTAGGTGGCGACCAGCATCCATCAGGCGAGCAAGGTGCCGGTTTAGGTATGGCGATTGTTCAACATATAATTGCTATTTATGGCGCAAGTATTCATTTAGCGAATAGTCCTTTAGGTGGACTAACCGTTAAGGTTACTTTTACAGGAGTAAAAAGTGACTAAACGTTTATTTAATCAGTGCCTTTGTTGTTTGTTATTTTTGTCGTTTAACGCGGCGGGTAAAGAGTACCTTATTGTTTTGAAAAATCACTTATTCTATCCCTCACAAATTACCATTCCCGCAAATAAAAAAGTAAAACTATTGATTGAAAACCAAGATAGCACACCAGAAGAGTTTGATAGCTTTGATCTAAACAGAGAAAAAGTGCTTTACCCAAACCGTAAAAGCATTATTTATATAGGGCCGCTGAGTAAAGGGTATTACGAATTTTTTGGTGAGTTTTCGCCAAATACAGCAAGGGGCATTGTTATAGTTAGCGATGAAGGGGCGCAGCATGCTAATAACTAGTTTAGTCATGAGCCTTAATCAATTACTACCAGTGGCTATTTTATTAGTGCTACTACAAGTAGCTAAAAAACAAAGCGCTTTAAAAATAGGATCTGCTTTACTAATTGGCGCGCTCATGTCGTTTTTGTACATGCAAAGTGCATCATGGGTGAGCCAATGGTTTGAACACGAAGGGCTAGAGTACTCACAAATAGGGCTATGTATTACTATATTTATTGCCGTATTAGTATTTGCAATAAGACAAAAATCAACGGCTTTTTATATTGCAGTTATAAGCACAATAACATTGTATTTAAGCCACTATATTATTTACCTCACCAGTTTTTGGCAAAATAATGATGCAGGGCAAAGCTTATTTATTGGAACTTTATTAGGTGTTGGAATTTGTTTAAGTTTTAGCGTATTGCTGTACTTTTTAATGAATGCAATTAAGTATCGCTTTGGTATGTATCCGCTTTTTATTTTGCTTGCTCTTAATAGTGCAGCAAAGTTATTAGTCGCACTGGATTTAGCAAGCCAAATAGATTTGATTACAAGTACAGCAACCGTTTGGGACTTACGAGATTTGTTAGGCGAAAATTCTGAGCTCGGGCGTGTACTGCGAGCTCTTGTGGGTTACGAGGCTACTCCTGATCTAATGAGTGTACTTATATATAGTACAAGTAGCGTGTTATTTTTATCACTTTGTTATCTTATTTCGGCTTCAATATCTAAGGAACGTGTATGAAAGCACTCAACCTATATTTAGCGCTTAGCTTTACCGTTTTTTGTTTGTTGGTATTCTCAATCCCAGCAAAGGCCGATGGAATTGTTGTTGATAAGGTATATCACCCCTATGTTTTACCTTTTGAGCGAGAGTTTGAATGGCGGTTAGTGTCGCACCAAACAGATAGTGGCAACATACTAGCGCAGCGTTTGGGTGGTGGCGGTGCTATTAACGATACAATGGCACTAGAAGGCTATTTAGTTGGTGAGCGAGATGACAACGGCGACTTTGGTTTAGAAGCTTATGAGCTTGAACTACGCTGGCAATTGATTGAGCAAGGTAAATTATGGGCCGATTGGGGGGCATTATTTGAGCTTGAAAAAAAACATAATGAAGATGTGTATGAAGCAACTACGGGTTTTGTGATAGAAAAAGAGTTTGGTAAAACAAGCTTAACTATGAATGCCTTTTTAGTGTACGAGTGGGGGCAGGATATTCAAAATGAATGGGAAAGTGAGTTTAGAGCGCAATATCGCTATCGCTATCGTTCTGCTTTTCAGCCATCTATTGAGGTGTACGTAGGGGGAGACTTTGTTGGTATAGGCCCAGGGTTTATAGGTTTACAGCGTTTTGATGGACAAAAACAATTAAAATGGGAAGCAGGGCTTATCACTGAGATAAGCCAATCTGAAAAAAATCATAGCTTTAGGCTCGCATTAGAATTTGAATTTTAATTACACGTTTTATATGCGCCCTTTTAATTAGGGTAGTTCACCTCAATATGGTGATATTCGTTTAAAAGAAATATACGTTACTACTGCCAAAAAGGGGGATTAAGTTGGGAGATATTGATAAGTATTCATGCTAGAAAATTTATACATTATCCGCAGGTAATTCCAATTTAATAAAAATTGCTTTTCCACATTGTGGAAAAGACATTTAAAAATAAAGGCTATGTTGGTACAACTAAGAGTTAAAACTCGTTAAAAGCATTTCTAATATATCGGGACTCACTTTCGACTCGTCTATTGAAATATTTACACCATTCTTTGTCGTCGTAAATTTTACACCACTTACGTTGCTTTTTATAAGCTCTTTAAATTTACCGTTATAAACCGTCTCATCTTGCGCTTTGTCACTTTTAATTCTATTTAAAATATCGCGCTGTAACTTTTTAGATTCCTTTTCTAAAAACTCGTTTATTTCTAATAATTCTTCTTTAGATTCTTTACCAGTAAGCGGTGATGTTTTAATCGCTTTAAAATGTATAGCTAAATTATCTAGGTAATTATCTTTATTATGTTTAACTAATTCGCGTAAAAATGGAGTAGATATAAATTTTAGGGCTGGGAACAGTTTTATAATGTCATTAGGTATATTTGAAAAGCTTAATGCGTAATACACGTTGCTTTTTTTCATCCCCAAAATTTCGCAAAGCTTTGTTCCTGTTAGCTCCATACCATTTCTTTTCTCCAGCTTATTCTTTAACTCACTAATTGAACGTGCTTTATCCATATAGCTAGGCTCTGAGTATTCATCCATTACTAAGGCGAAATGAGCACGTTCTTCTTCCGTTAAATCTTTGGCGACAACTAAGGTTAATTTTGTATCTGGTAAAAGAGAAACAGTGTAAGCACGACGAAGGCCACCTAGGATTTCATACTTTCCATCAACAAGTTCGGCTCTAACGGCTTCGGTATTACCACCTGTAGATTTTATTGAATGATAAATATCGAGCACCGACGCTAAAGACAAGTCTTCAAAAGACCGCTTATTATAAATCGACTTTGTACACTTATTTAAAACATCCAGGCTTTCAATTTCAACACGTTCCCATTCAATGTCTCGTTCAGAAATAGGTGAACGTTCAACTATATTATTTCCACTATTTTTTGTAATAAGCTCATCTAGATTAGTAGTTGTAATTTTACGTCCGATCACGGCTCGTTTTTTGGTATTCATAGTGGTCTAGCCTTTGTTTTTTCTATTAAATGTAATTGTGTCAAATACTGAACGTGTGAATTCCTCAGCCTTTAAACGCGCTTTTTTCAACGCATCTCTATCACCAGGATAAAATTTTGGATTAGTTGAAAAAACAGTCCCAAAACTTTCACCACAACGTTCAAATGCTGTTGATAACGGCAAAGACGTATCTAGCATATCTGCACCGCAAACCTCACGAAGTAGGCTTTGGGCATCAGCGTGGTCTGATTTCCTCGCAATCTTAGCCATATATCCAAATATAGAACTAAGTTTGATTTCACTGCCTGCCGTTTCGGTCATATCAAAAAGTTCAGGGAGTCTTTGCATAAATTTCAATGTCGAGTGAAAATCAACCTGAGCAGGGGGGACGGGTATTAAAAATGTATCGGCTGCAACAAAAGAGTTTAATAGGAATGCATCTAAATGAGGCCCTGAATCAATAAAGATAAAATCATAATCATGTTCTAGCTTATCAATTATATTTTCTTGAAGAACATCATATATATTTTGTCCAGGCAGATGCTCATTTGCTAACTTTTCAAATTGAGAGGCTATAAATGCATCCTCAATAGAGGCTGGTATAATATCTACGCCAGATACGTTCGTTGGTTTAACAAACTCTTCCAATAATTCTTCACGGCTTACATTCTGAAGCATTGCCTGGGCAACAGTTTCATCTACAACGCCAATAGAAAGGTCGTGTTTCATAAACATTGTTGCACTGGCCTGTGGGTCCAGGTCTAGCACTAGGATTCTCAAATCATGGTGAAGTAGGGCAGGGGTGCACCTTAAGCCGTGAGCGAGGGTCACGCTGGAAACCGTTTTCGCAACGCCACCTTTAAGGTTTGTAAGGAAAATTGTATGGGCTTCTTTAAATTTATCACGGTATTTAGGCACACCTCTGTGTTCATAAATAGCGGTAATATCTTTATGTCCCATGCTATAAACATTATTTAAACCAGCCTGCTTTTTTTGGAACTGATATCCCTCCTGCTCCATCTCAGCTACAGCTTTATCAACTTTTGCCTTAGCTAGTTCTGGTAAACTTGCGACTGCAGACTTTGAGTATGTAGGTTCATACCTTTCAGCATTAAATTCTATCTGAGAATTAGTAATTTTCTCTGACAATGCCTCCAGGGTTAGTTTCGCCCTAGTGGCTATTTTTAGTATTCTGTCATCCATCAGCTTACCTTGAAATGTGCAGCATTTTATAAAGTTAACATATAATGCTGCATATTAATGAGTTTGTAAACACTAAATGGAATAATTAGTTTCTTGTTTAATTGTTATGTATTTCAATGTTATGCACTTATACACAGACACTATAAATTATATTATTTCTATTAAAGAATATAGAGACTATTAATATATAGACTCTTTATCTAATTGAAAAATAAAGGTTTTTCAATTGCTTTAGATCAGTTTGATGGTATTCATGATCACTTTAATGGTATAGATGATCATATTGATGGTGTTAGTGATCACAAAGATGGTATTGCTGATCATATAACTGGTATTGTGATTACACATTTATGGTGTGTTCAGTAGTCGATATCTTTTGTTAACTCTATTAAAGAATTAACTTCATCCCTTAGCTGTTTCTCTTTTTCATTTACTGTATTTTTATTTAGAGCCATGCTTCTATTTAGAGCTTTTTCAACTTTATCCGCTTCATCATCTTGGCCAAGGTAGCGATAAGCAAACATTAGCTGTGTTAGTTCTGCAGGAGATAGCTTTTCCTTTTGAATTAATTGTTTAGAAATTAATTCTTTCACTGTATTTAGCGCATCATGAGTATTTAACTCTTCTGTAGTACCTTTATTTAGCCATCTAACAAGAAATTTTATTTCAGAAATTTTTTTACCTTGTGTTTTTAATTCATAACCAATGTCGTTATTTTCGCTTTCTAGAAATAAAAACTCCTTACGAGCAATAGGGTGACCACGTAAGATTTCGATGCTATCTCTAACGCAGCGTTTCATGAATACGCCGTTGTTTTTAAAAGAGCTTTTATTTTTTTTCAGCCGCCCACTTTCATCGAGTAAACCAAAAAGTCCTTTCAGCTCGTCAATTGCAATGTAATGCATTTCATAACCGTCTTTTTTAAATCGGCTTAAAATTTCGTACAATCTTTTTGCGTATTCTTGTTTTATATCTAAATAAGTTTTTGTTGTTATTAATGCAAACCCTTGTTTATATTCAATATATTCACTTTCAAGCATGTCGTTAGGCACCATCGTTAACATGCCTCGTTTATACTTAATATTTTTAAATAGAGGTTTGTAATCAAATTCAAAGTCGCCAGAGGTTCCTTCTACTTTTATACCTATTTTGTAACTTGCAAGTCGTTCAGCTGCAGGAGATAAAATACTGCCAACATGTTTAGAGCTTATATTAAGCCACTCTGATAGCTGGCTTGCTGTATATGTATACTGCGGTGTACTTTTTTCCCAATCGGAATCTTTCATCTGTGCCATCATTAGTGCAAATAGATCAGCTTCTCTTTGCGACAAATCTTTGCGGCTGAATACAAGTTTATGCCCTTGTTTTATATGTTTAGGTAAATTTGAACGAGAAATTGGGTTTGGGTTTAGTTTTTTTTCCATTTTCATACCAGAAATCTGTAATTAATAGGCTTAAAATACACAATACTGGTCAAC